>JABDPQ010000665.1 GCA_013042695.1 Desulfobacterales bacterium
GCGCAAAGTTTGTCAAAGATCTTACAGAAATCCCTGAAGGTGAAATCTGTATTTTTAGTGCCCACGGTGTTTCAGCTGTGACAGAAGCACAGGCAAAGCGACATAAGCTCAGAACGATTGATGCCACTTGCCCACTGGTAACGAGCATCCATCGCATGGTTGAGCAGTATCACCATAACGGCTTTGATGTTATCATTATTGGTCACCACGGGCACCCTGAGGTTGAGGGAACTGCCGGAAGAATCGCCAAAAAAGTTCATGTCGTAGCCAACGAATCAGAAGCAGAAACTGTACTGGTAAGTGATCCTCAAAAGGTGGCCTATGTAACCCAGACGACGCTGAGCCAACAGGATGTAATCGGCGTCAAGTCGGGGCTGGAAAAAAGATTTCCCGGTATTAAGGGCCCCGCAAAATCCAATATTTGCTATGCAACCCAAAACCGTCAAAATGCCGTCAGATACTTAGCAGGTAAAACAGATCTTATTTTTGTTGTGGGCTCGAAAAATAGTTCCAATTCAAATAGATTGCGGGAAACTGCTGAAAAATCAGGGGGCAAAAGTTATCTAATTGATGACTGCCATGATATCCAGCAAGAATGGTTGCAGGGAGTATCTGTTGTCGGGTTGACCGCTGGTGCCTCGGCTCCGGAGCGACTCGTTGACGGCGTGCTGGCATGGCTGCAAAAGCATGTTGGTATTAAAAGCATCGTCGAGATGGAGGGAAAAGAGGAGCATATCAGCTTCAAGCCGGCACCTCAGCAGTGAGATTGGCGCTGACTTCATACCTGCATCAGTCTAATGATTGTCTGATTCTTTGCATAGCGAGGCTGACGTTCTCATAAGAATTAAATGCGGACAGACGGATATATCCTTCCCCGCAGGTGCCAAACCCAGCCCCTGGGGTACAGACAACACCAGCTTTCTCCAGAAGCAAATCGAAGAATTTCCATGAATCAGCATGGCCATCTATCCATATATAAGGTGAATTGTCGCCTCCTACGCACTCATAGCCAAGCGCAGTTATCTGGGATCTGATCAAGGCTGCATTTGTCATATAATAGGTTATAAGATCAGCCGACTGCTGTTGCCCTTCTGGGCTATAAATTGCTTCTGCAGCCCGTTGCACAGGATAGGAAACGCCGTTAAATTTGGTACTGTGTCTTCTGCTCCAGAGGTTGTGGAGAAGCTGTTGTTGTCCTGAGCTGTCATAGGCAGTGCATGCTTTGGGAACAACGGTATAGGCGCATCGAGTCCCGGTAAAACCGGCTTTTTTTGAAAAGCTTCGAAATTCTATGGCAACTTCTTGGGCACCATCGATTTCATAAATTGATTTCGGCAGTGCTGCATCATTTATGAAGGCTTCATATGCCGCATCAAAGAGAATGAGCGCTTTGTTTTGGCGTGCATATTCAACCCATGTTTTTAACTCATCCCTTGATATGGTTGAGCCGGTTGGATTGTTTGGAAAACAGAGATAAATGAGATCTACTTTTTGCTCGGGCAGGGCAGGGACAAAATTGTTTTCTTTGACTGCATTAAGATAGACAATATTCTCATAACGACCTTTCTGGAAATTGCCGGTTCTACCAGCCATGACATTGGTATCGAGGTAAACCGGGTAGACGGGATCCGGTATGGCGACCACGATCTCTGTGCTGAAAAGCTCCTGTATGTTGCCGGTGTCACATTTGGCGCCGTCGCTGACAAAAATTTCATCCGCTTCAATAGCAGCCCCTCGAACTTGGAAATCATTTTCTGAAATTGCCTTTCGGAGAAACTCGTAGCCCTGTTCTGGACCATAGCCTCTGAACGATGATTCTTTGGCCATTTCATCAACAGCACGATGAAATGCCTTAATGCAGGCGGGAGGAAGCGGTTTGGTGACATCTCCAATCCCCATTTTAATAATCTCTTTCTCGGGATTGTTTTTTTGATATTCCGTTACTCTTTTGGCTATATTTGAGAAAAGATATGAGGCCTGAAGTTTATTGTAGTGTTCATTAATGGTTATCATATGCTACGTTCCCGTAAGAAATAGTAAAAAAAAATTTAACTCGCGAATTGGTCAGCAATGGATCATGATACGCTTCGTGCTGCTGATATCAAGCAGCAGGAAATGACCAAATATAATTGAATAGCTGTCGATGTCAATGATGACAAAGAACGGCTTACCATCTTTTCTGATAACCCAAAGGTTTTTTCATGAGCAAAACAGATCATCATCCAATTAGACGGACAGATTATTGCCTTCCAGAGTATCTCGTTGATTATATTCAACTCTGTTTCAGGCTTGGCGAAGGCGATACCGTTGTTAAAGCTCGCTCTGGCATACGCAAAAACCCAGCGAGTAACGCTGCAAGCAAAGAGTTATTTCTTTTTGGCGAACTACTCGAGTTGGTTGAGATTTATATTAATGGCGAAATTGTTGCTCCTGACAGAATGAAACACTCCGATGAAGGAATACTTGTTCAAGAGGTTCCGCAAGCATTCACCCTGGAAATCACCACGAGAATCAACCCTGAAGCAAATACTGCCTTAAGCGGCCTCTATCTTTCCTCTGGTAACTTTTGCACGCAATGTGAGGCTGAAGGGTTTCGGCGCATTACCTACTATCCAGACAGACCTGATGTCTTAGCTCGTTTTACAACGAGAATAGAAGCGCATGAGGGCAAATATCCGGTATTGCTGTCAAACGGCAACCTCATTGATGAGGGCACGTTGCCGTACGGTTACCATTATGCTGAGTGGGAAGATCCATTTCCAAAACCAAGTTATCTCTTCGCGCTTGTGGCCGGTGATCTTGTTTCAATAAAGGATGGTTTTACCACGAAATCAGAAAAAGAAGTTGATTTGCAGATTTTTGTTCAGAGACGGAATAAAGACAAATGTGCTCATGCCATGGCTTCTTTAAAAAAAGCGATGAAGTGGGATGAGGAGGTGTATGGGCTTGAATATGATCTCAATCAATACATGGTCGTTGCCGTCGACGATTTTAATATGGGCGCCATGGAAAATAAGGGGCTGAATATTTTCAATTCCAAGTATGTTCTTGCCTCGCCGGAGACGGCAACTGATCAAGACTATCTTGGTATTGAAGGTGTCATTGCCCATGAATATTTTCACAATTGGACGGGCAACAGGGTGACCTGCAGGGATTGGTTTCAATTAAGCCTGAAGGAAGGTTTGACGGTATTCAGGGATCAGGAGTTTTCTGCCGATATGAATTCACGGGCTGTCCAGAGAATCGACGATGTCAGACTGCTCAGGCAATTTCAGTTTCGTGAAGATGAAGGTCCAATGGCCCACCCGGTACGTCCTGATAGTTATATTGAGATCAATAATTTCTATACGGTTACTATTTATAACAAGGGGGCCGAAGTTGTCCGGATGATTCACACAATCATTGGGCCTGATGCCTTTCGTCGAGGTATGGATCTTTATTTTAAAAGGCATGATGGTCAAGCGGTTACCTGCGACGATTTCGTTGCTGCGATGAGTGATGCTGCAAAAATTGATCTTGAACAATTCAAACGCTGGTATTCACAGGCAGGTACGCCAACGCTACTGGTGGACTCCCGCTGGAATCAACATAAGAGAGAATATACGCTGATTATTCGTCAATCAACGCCATCGACTCCTAGTCAAACTGAAAAGAAACCGTTTCATGTGCCAATTCTCATTGGTCTTCTTGATGGCAGCGGTAATGATATTACCACACAGTCAGCTAATGCTTATGAGTTTCGGGGGAAGAACATCTTGCTGGAGCTCAAAGATAAGGAACAGGAGTTTGTTTTTGAAAATCTGTCTGAAAGACCTGTCGTCTCAATGTTACGCTCATTTTCTGCACCAGTGAAGACAGCCTCTTTTCATAGCAAAGAAGAGTTGACAACCATAATGAGCAAGGATACTGACTTGTTTAACCGTTGGGATGCTTCTTTTTCTCTATCCGAGAGCATAATTCTCGATTTGACAAGAATAGTAAAAGAGCAGGGCAGACTACAACTGGACACAGACTATGTTGAGGCGGTGAGGAACAACCTGATAAGCAGCACACACGACAAGGCACTGACATCTTTGGCATTGAGTTTACCATCAGAAACTTTTCTTGCTCAATCGATGAAGGTTGTTGATCCCGATAGTCTTCATTGTGCGCATCTTTTCACCAAAAAAGAGTTGGCCCGGTTGCTGTATCAGGATTTTTTGGAGATGTATCGAGCATCTGATCAATCAACCACTTATGGAATCACCCCCGGGGAAATGGGTAAACGTAGTTTTAAAAATGTTTGTCTGGGCTATTTAATGAGTAGTGCAGAATCTGGAGATGAAATTCTTGAGCTTTGCAGAAAACAATTCTTTGCTGCAAACAACATGACAGACCAGATTGCTGCGCTTACTGCGGTTGCAAACCTGCCTATTTATGAGCGGGAAGAAATGTTAGATCATTTCGAAAACTGCTGGTCGCACGAGCCACTTGTGATGGATAAATGGTTTACAATCCAAGCGTTATCCCATGCAGACGATACCTTTGAACGTGTGCAAAAACTCATGAATCACCCATTATTCTCCTTGAAAAACCCTAATAAGGTTCGGGCTCTGGTAGGGGCATTCAGTTCCAACCATTTCCATTTTCATGATATCAGCGGTTCGGGCTACCAGTTTCTTGCTCAAGTAATAGATGAATTAGATGACGTAAACCCTCAAATAACTGCACGACTTTCAAATCAATTTGTAGCTTGGAAACGATATGACACGACCCGACAGCATCTGCAGAAGGACGCACTTGAAAAGATTCTGTATAAGGAAAAGTTGTCCAGAGATGTCTACGAGGTGGTAAATAAAAGTTTACATTCTTAGGGATGGTTACAAAGGTTCGCGCTTGTGGCAGAAAAGACACCTAAATGGTGCCGGATGATCTTCGGGTAAAGGCGCCTGTTTGCCGTCAGCGTGACAGGCGACACAGAGGCGGTCAGCTTCCTTTTTACTCTTGATCTGATGAAATTCTGCATGAATACTGTTATTTGGGAGCTTACTGGTGGTTTCCTCCGGGGCCGCAAACAGGAAAATGAGTATGATCAGACAGATGGCAACAAAAAGACTGTTAATCAGAAGGTTTTTCATGGAATTATTTCTTACTGCCTTGCTTTATTGGTTTTATTTTGAGTAGCTCAGTTAAATCGATTAGGCCATTTCAAATGTTTTAAATGACATCGCCTTATTCCGCAGTAGAAATGCTGAGAGCTCACTTAACATTGTCGCGGCCAACGAACTCCTGCAAGCGAGATTAACCATGACCTCATGTTTACGGTGTTTTTTTATGAGTTTGTTGAGGCTATTATCTGAATGATTGGGTTTTATAATCGATCGTGCGGCAGCTTCACCGGAGACAATTGCCGGGTGAATTCCTTCTCCTGTAAGCGGGGAAGCAAGGCCGGCAGCATCACCAACAAGATATGTTCGATCAAAGTGCCACCCCTGGTAGTCGTAGGAAATTTTTTCAGCTTGGGGTTTTAGGTTGTTAACCTGGACTTCTATTGATTGCAACCACACAGCTAACTGCTGACTCAGTTGGCCTGCACCTGCAAACCTATCACCTGAATAGGCACCAACAGACATGCAGGTGCGATGAGGAAAAATCCATGAATATCCGCAGCCAAATGTCAGTGGATTAAAATTCCAGAGTATATCGGTATGGTCCTGAGGCACATAATAGTTAATGCCGATGCCAAAGCGCCGGTTACTTAGCCCGAGTGATCGGCGAACTGCGGAGTTTGAACCGTCAGCTCCAATCAAATAGCGGTATGAGGCTTTGTAGCCGTTGCCACCTTTTATAAAGTGGACGGCGGTGCGGTCAATATGATCTACACGAGCTTCAGTGATAATTTCAGCACCTTTTTTTGTCGCAGATTCTGCCATGAAGTGACCGAGTCTGCGTCGATTAACGGTAGCGACAATTGGATGTGCTGCGGTTATCGAAACCTTTTGATATTTGGTTTTCAGAAATTGCTGGAAAAACCTCCTTTCGATAAGATCCTCCGGGAGCCTGTTGATCATACCACTCCAGGTAATGCCCCCGGCACACACTTTTTCTCCTATGACACTTTTTTTTTCCAGGATCACAACGCGCAGGCCCTGCTCAGCAAGACATTTTGCACAGCTCAAGCCACCTGGCCCGGCACCAACAATAACTGCATCAAAATTCATCAATCAGCCAGTGTCCTATACGCAGATTTTCTCAGAGATACCGGTGGTTTTGTGCGGGCACGAATACGGATATTAAGCATCTCCACAAAGAGCGAGAAAGCCATGGCAAAATAGATATAGCCTTTTGGAATATGTAACGAGAAGCCTTCACCGATCAGGGTGACCCCAATCAACATGAGAAAACTCAAGGCAAGCATTTTTATGGTCGGGTGGGCATCAACAAATCGAGCTATTGGCCCGGCAAGAAAAAGCATGACACCGACAGCAATGACGATGGCAATCACCATCACCGCAAGATCTTCTGCCAGGCCGACAGCGGTTATTACTGAGTCCAGAGAAAAGACGATGTCAAGAATCATTATTTGCACGACAATCGACATAAAAGACGCATTTTTTTTCGTCTCTGAACTCCGTACACTTTCATTTCCTTCCAGGTTTTCATGAACTTCTAGAGTGCTCTTACCGAGCAGAAATAAACCGCCTGCTATGAGGATCAGATCTCTGCCTGAAAAGGAGTAGGTGAGCAGGTGGAACAGTGGCGAAGTGAGCTTCATGATCAGAGTAATTGAGAAGAGCAGGGCGATACGAGTGAACATTGCCATGAAAAGGCCAAGGGTCCGTCCTTTTGCCTGTAGATGTTTTGGCAGTTTGCCTGCAAGGATGGCGATAAAAATAATATTGTCAACTCCTAGAACAATCTCAAGCGCGGTCAGCGTGAAGAGCGCTACCCAGGCATCAGGCGAGCTTATCCATTCCATATAACTAAACCTCCAGTCGATACTGCGTGGCTGCCAATTGTTGGTAAAAGAAAAGTATAGAGGTGTATTGACACAAACCTGGAGAATCTGCCAGAAAAAAGAAAGCCTGGTTATTCCTCTCAGCACCGACGTTGGGTGAGACAGACAAATAACCAGGCTTAATCAGGTTATGCGAACAAAGGGTTATTCCCCTGATAGAATCCCTTTCAGATATTCACGATTTAAAATAGCAATATTTCTGATCGAAATGCCTTTCGGACAGACGGCTTCACACTCTTTTTCATTGGTACAATGCCCAAAGCCTTCACTATCCATTTGTTTTACCATGGCTTGGGCACGTTGCTCTCTTTCCGGTTTGCCTTGAGGAAGAAGAGAGAGTTGAGAAATTTTTGCACTCGTAAAAAGCATAGCCGCACCATTTGGACAGCTGGCTACACACGCCCCACAGCCAATGCAGGCAGCGGCATCCATTGACAATTCTGCTGTTTCAGAGGAAATTGGAATGGCATTGCCATCGACAGTTCCGCCGGTATTTATCGAGACATAGCCTCCGGCCTGAATTATTCTATCAAAGGAGGAGCGGTCAACTACGAGATCTTTTCTGATTGGAAAGGCTTTTGATCGAAATGGTTCGATGACAAGCGTGTCTCCACTGTTGAAGGTGCGCATATGCAATTGGCATAAAGTGACTTCTTTATCTGGACCATGAGCAACACCATTGACAACTGAACCGCATTGTCCGCAAATACCTTCCCGACAATCGTGATCAAAAGCCACGGGGTCTTTTCCTTCTTTGGTAAGTTGCTCGTTAAGAACGTCGAGCATTTCAAGAAAAGACATATCTGTGGTGATATTTTTCAGGGTATAGGTTTCAAAATCACCCAGTGAATCACTGTTTTTTTGGCGCCAAATTTGTAAATTTAAGTCTATGGTACTCATAGTTTACCGTTGTCTGAGATTATCGTGAAGAATAGACAAGCGTTACTTGTAGCTTCTCTGGCTCGGGGTAACATTTTCAAACGCGAGTTGTTCTTTATGCATCACTGGTGCATTGTCGTCACCAGTATATTCCCAGATACTGACATGGGAATAGTCTTCGTCGTCCCGCAGGGCTTCATTTTCATCGGTCTGGCTTTCTTCACGAAGATGACAGCCACAGGATTCTTCACGGGCAAGTGCATCCCGGATCATGAACTCGGCGAATTCAATGAAATCTGCGACCCTGCCGGCACGCTCTAGGGACTGATTAAGGTCTTTACTGGTACCCGGCACGTAGACAGTGTCCCAAAATTTTGCTTTAATAGCTGGCAACATCTCTAATGCATGTTCGAGATCTGCTTTGTTACGTGCCATGCCGCAATGATCCCACAATAATCTGCCAATTTCTTTATGGATTTCATCGACCGTCGTTTTACCACTGGGACCTTCCGAGCTGTTTTGCAATAAGCGGTGGATCCGCTCACTTACTTCTTGTTCAGCCTGGGAGAAAGCTTCATGAGTAGTATCAACCTGGCTCATTTGTTCAGAGCCAAAATAGTGCGCAACTGAAGTACTGATGACAAAATAGCCATCGGCAAGGCCCTGCATCAGTGCACTTGCGCCCAGTCGATTAGCGCCATGATCTGAAAAGTTGCATTCCCCCAACGCAAAAAGGCCGGGGATGGTTGTCATAAGATTATAATCTACCCATAGACCGCCCATCGTATAGTGTACAGCCGGATAGATCATCATTGGCTCTTTCATTGGATCGGCATCGGTGATTTTCTCATACATTTGAAACAGGTTGCCATACTTTCGAAAGATGGTCGCTTCTCCGTCCCGTTTAATTGCATCGGCAAAATCGAGATAAACGGCAAGTCCGGTGCTGCCCACTCCCTTGCCTGCATCACATTGTTCCTTGGCATTTCGGGAGGCAACGTCTCGGGGCACAAGATTGCCAAAACTCGGATACTTGTTTTCAAGATAATAATCCCTTTCATCTTCGGGAATCTGTGAGGGCGGACGTTTATCTTTTTTGTTTTTAGGAACCCAAACACGGCCGTCATTTCTTAAACTTTCACTCATCAGGGTCAGTTTGGACTGAAAATCCCCATGAACCGGGATACAGGTGGGGTGAATTTGCACGAAACTCGGATTGGCAAAGCCCGCTCCTTTTTTACAGGCTCGCCAGGCAGCGGTTACATTGGAGGCCATGGCATTCGTCGACAGAAAGTAGGCATTACCATAACCTCCGGTGCAGAGCAGGACAGCATCAGCAGAATAAGACTCAATTTGACCGGAAATGATATCTCTGACCACGATTCCTCTCGCATGGCCATCGACGACGACAAGGTCCATCATTTCACGGCGTGTGTGCATGGTTACAGATCCTTTGTTAATCTGCCTTGAGAGGGCGCTGTAAGCGCCGAGAAGCAATTGCTGGCCGGTCTGACCTCGAGCGTAGAATGTTCGAGAGACCTGGGCTCCGCCAAACGATCTGTTGGCAAGATTTCCCCCATATTCTCGAGCAAAAGGCACCCCTTGAGCAACACATTGATCAATGATATTGTTTGAGACCTGAGCCAGTCGATAGACATTGGCTTCTCTGGCCCTGAAGTCACCGCCTTTGATGGTATCATAGAAAAGACGATGGATCGAATCACCGTCATTTTGATAATTCTTAGCGGCATTTATACCTCCCTGGGCAGCAATTGAATGTGCACGTCTGGGGCTGTCAGATATGCAAAATGTTTCGACTCTGTACCCGAGTTCAGCCAGGGTAGCAGAGGCAGAGGCTCCAGCAAGACCAGTACCGACCACGATTACCTTAAATTTTCTTCTATTGGCAGGGTTTACCAGTTTGCTTTCAAATCTGTGTGTATCCCATTTGTCGGCTAGCGGACCTGAGGGGATGCGCGCGTTGAGTTCCATATTATTTGACCTTTTCTGCTCTGTATCTACATTTATAGATACGGTTGATCTGGAGTGTTAAGTATCATTGCAAGTAATGCTTAATATGCTGCTCCGGCTCCCGTCATAAAGTAAATGGGGATACCACCAAAGAGTACCAAAAAGAATAATGGTACAATAATCGTCAGTTTTGCTATGAGATAATTGTATTTGGGATGATTGAAGCCAAACGTTTGCAGCATGCTCCAGAATCCATGATTTAAATGGATAGCCAGAGCAATAAAAGCAGTAATATAGAACAGGCTGTAAAAGAAAACGCTGAAGCGCTCTTTAACGAGTGTACTTATCGAGATATCGGCGGGCGCTGCAATATTGAACCCAAAAACATGGATAATAAGGAATAACAATATGAACAGTCCGGTATAGGGCATAGTCCGAGATGCAAAAGTATTCTCAACCACTCTTGTGTTAACTGCATAACGGGAATACCTTTCTGAGCGGCTTTCCAAAAACAGCAGGACACCCACAAAGATATGCGCTGCCGTGATAGCAAGAAGTCCGACGCTGAAAATCAGCACCAGTACCGGAAAACCATGAAGGGTGTCAGCATAAATTTGAAAATATTTGCTGCCCATGTATATTGCAGCGTTGCCAAAGGCATGAATTGCCAGAAACAAAATGAGCAGAAGTCCGGAGGAAGCCATAACCATCTTCTTGCCGATCGAAGATTTAATAAATGATAGTAACCACATAAACTTCCCCCTTGATTGGTGTTAAGGAATAGACAGTTTTATTACAAGCAAATTACTTTTATTCACAGCCAATCAAATTTAACGGTTTCTGTAAAAAACACCAATAACTAATGTTGATGCTAATTTTCTGCAATAATTATCATTACATCATTTGAATAAGCAGGTATTGATGGAACCTAAAAAACCTCAAGTAGTTATTTTTGATCTTGATGGAACGCTGCTTAATACCTTGGATGATCTGGCCGATGCCGCTAACAAAATGCTCAGACTGCACGGATTTACGCCACATCCGACTGATGCTTACCGGACATTTGTTGGTGACGGACTCTTTGTTTTGATCAAAAGGATTACCCCGGCGCACACCAGCAAAGAGATGCTGCAGAGCTGCATGGGAGTTTTTCAACGGGAATATGAGGGAAACTGGAACAATAAAACAGCGCTCTATCCAGAAATCGATACTATGCTCAATCGACTCACAGAACTGCAGGTTAATATCGCGATACTATCAAATAAACCTGATAACTATACGAAAAAGTGTGTAGGCGAATTCCTGGCTTCACACGATTTTTACCCAGTATTTGGGCAACGAGAGCATATTGAGCGTAAACCTTCACCCACAGGTGCACTGGAAATTGCTAAAAAGCTCAATGCCGCCCCCCGATCATGTCTTTTTGTCGGCGACAGCTCAGTTGATATGAAAACCGGTAATGCGGCAGGCATGGTATCAATTGGCGTATCCTGGGGTTTTCGTACAGAATCTGAATTGCTTGAAGCTGGGGCTCAGCATATCATCCATCATCCACTTGAATTAATACGTCATGTTACCCACCCTTCATGAATTAACGCCTTACCTCGCCTATGCAACACCACCGTTGCTTGGAGCATTCATTGGCTACCTCACCAACCGGGTCGCAATTAGGATGTTATTTCGACCATTGAAAAAATGGCGTATTGGCCCGTTTTCTATACCGATGACCCCGGGTGTTATTCCATCGAAACGCCATGAGTTTGCGGTTAACATAGGCGAGATGGTTGGAGAGCACTTGCTGACAAGTGAAGAGATTAATAACTCACTCAAAAAAGATGCCTTTCAGGAGCATCTTCACTCATTAATTGAAACGAAGGTTGGTTCATTTTTAAAAAAAGATCTTGGTCCAATTACATCCCTGGTGGCACCTGAATACAACAGCTATTTTGACATTGGCTATAAAACTGCAAAATATCAAATCAAAGAAACGCTGCATACGCACATTCGTTCGGAGGAATGCACTGAGATTGTCGGACATGCTGTAGAAAGCTGGTTAGACGCTGTCTTTGACCGGCCGGTAAATGAAATAATCAGCCCTGCTCATCGTCAGACGGTATATCATCTTGTTGAAGAGAACCTTATGCGCATGTTCCTCAGTCCCGCCATGGACTCGTGGACAGATGAATTTATAGCCAACAAAGTCGATGATATTCTGCAATCTCAGAAATCATTGCAGGATTTATTACCACAATCGCTTAATAAACTCTTGATAGACACAATTCGCTATCAAACTCCGAAAATTCTCGAAAAAGGCGCCCGGATAATCCAGGAGCCGGAAGTGCAGGAAAAACTTGTCGCTAGGATTAAAAATGGTATTGAGGAATTTATTGCCGGCCTGGGCCCCATGGCTGCTATGGTCTCTAATTTTCTCAGTCCTGAAATTCTAGAAGAAAAAATAAGAGTCTATTTCTCAGAGAAAAAAGAAGAAATTGGGGAACTGCTTACCAATGAGGAAGTGCAAATAAGAGTAGCTGCTACACTGACTGAACGAGCTTCCTTAATGATCCATTCCCCAATTGCAAAACGTTTTGAGGCATATACCCAGGAAGAAATCGACTCATTTGGTCGTGAGATTTCACATCAGCTGGTGATGTTGCTGAGAAAACCTGAGACCGTAGAAAACATTTCGCGGCTGCTTAAGGACAATCTTGAGTTACATCTCAAAAACGGCACCAGATCGGCACGGGAAATTGTCATAGATTTTATGGGTCGACCAGGTTTGGAAGATGCAAAGAGCAAGATTAAAGATGAAATAATTGTCTTAGTTACATCTCAGAACACCAGAAAGATCATCGACTCGATGATTGACAGCATGCTTGATGACTTGCTGAGAAAACCCGTCGGACGCCTGGATAGTCTGATACCGGCAGGAGTCAGAGACGGCTTGTATGGCTCACTTCAAACAATGGCCACGAGGATGCTCACATCGGAAGTTCCCGGTATCGTTAAGTCTCTTAATATCAGGAAAATTGTTTCTGATAGAATAGATTCATTTGATCTTTTGCGGCTTGAAAAGCTGCTGCTGTCAATCATGGAAGAGCAGTTCAAGTACATCAATCTCTTCGGAGCATTGCTTGGGTTTTTGATAGGTTGTGCTAATCTGCTGATTTTTATAATCCGTTAGTAAAAGACAATGGTCTTGATTTTCTCATTATAACGGTCTCAACTGTAGCAAAAAGGCTGGGCATCCAATCTTTAACGGGACTCTTGTGTCTTGCTTTTCTTACCGACACTTGCCGCATAAAGTGGTAATTCTTCATGCTCTTCAACGCCAAGCAATGCAGCAACTTCTCGATCATAAAATGCTGCCACTGGACAGCCTCCACAACCAACCGCTTCTGCAGCAATAATTGTATTCTGACAAATGTGGGCAGCATCAAGAAGCAGATACCTGGCACCTCGCTCGCCGTACTTGCTCATACATCTTCTGGCGACGCCGGTCCAGATTAAATTTACTGCTGCAGCCTCCATGAATTGTTGATTGAGGCAGGCATCTGCACATTTTTTATGCGTATCTCCCTCTTCAAGCAATTCCAGCAGGAAGTCTCTGACATTGAAGTGGTAAAGACCGGGGCTGACGCCATCGACTCTTTTAATACTTATATAGGTTTCAACCGGATAAAGTGCTCCTGCAGAAGGCACTGTTCTTAATAAATGATTTCCTACCTGTGCGGTGATTCCCTGAGATGCCCATAGCATAAAGGCGAGATCAGCTAACGGAACTGCCTCGGACGAGAACCTTCTCAATGATCTTCTTTGCTGAAAAAGGGGGATTATTCTTGCCTCCTGGAGCTTCCAGGATGTTCGTGGCAGCATGATTTGTCGTGCTTCCGGGTAGGTCTTGAAGGTCTCCTCAAGAGAAAATTCAGGCTTTTTAAGCGTCTTTATGGTGGTTCTGTCAAAGGCAGTTGTGCGAAAGAATTGTAGTGCCTTGGATTTATGAAGTTTGTCCGTCATTGTTCCCCGTGTTGAGTTCGCTGGCTAGCTGGCCGCATGCTGCAGAGATATCAGCCCCGCGACTGGATCGAATAAAAACAGAATAGTTGGCTTCTCTGAGAATATTTTGAAAGGAAAGCATTCGCTCTTTTGAAGATGACCTAAAAGATTTCTTTTCTGATTCGTTAAAGCTCAACAGATTTATTTTGCATGGAATACCTCGTAATATTCTGGCGAGTTTTCTTGCCTCGTCCAACGTGTCGTTGATACCGTCGATCAAAATATATTCAAACATGATACGCCGTCGTTTCTTCATTGGATAGTCTCTGCACGCCTGTAGCAGCTGATCAATAGGGTAGCGCCTATTAACCGGCATCAGCATGGACCTTGTATCGTCGTCTACAGCATGCAGAGAAATGGCAAGGTTGACACTGCTTTTCTCACCTAATAAGCGCATCTTTGGAACAATTCCGCAGGTGGAGACGGTAATTCTTCTTCCCGCCAGATCGAGGCCTTTTTGGTCCGTAAGAATCGACAAGGCTACAAGAAGATTGTCCAGGTTATTGAGTGGCTCTCCCATTCCCATAAAAACGAGGTTGGTGATATCTCGTGGACCGATCAGTCTGTCTTGAGGTTCTTTCGATAAAAAGTCCCGAACGCTGCAGACCTGATTGACCATTTCAGAAGGAGCCAGGTTTCGCCTGAAACCCATGGTACCGGTATGGCAGAAGATACAATCCATGGAGCAGCCGACCTGCGAGGATATACACAGGGTATTTCGGTCGGCTTCGGGAATTAAAACAGATTCGATGATACTGCCATCGGAGAGGGAAAAGCCGAATTTAATACTTCCATCTTGCGATCTTTCAAGGGCAGGGTGGGCAAATTTGGAAATTACGGCATGCTCGCTCAGTAATGCCCGAAACGACTTGGCAAGATCCGTCATTTGAGAAAACCTATCTATTCCAGGACGATAGAGCCAGGCCATGATCTGTTTACCCCTAAAGGCAGGCTGATCAAGTGATTCGGCAAATTCCACTAATCCCGTTTGATCAAGATTTTTGCAATCAATTGCTTTTGTGTCTCTCACAATGACCTCATGTAATCCGGGATGAGTTCGATTTTTTGTTTTATGGCGTTATCTATTCTATAAAGAATAGCATCCTTATCTCTTTTTAGCCTCCCGGAAATCGGTAGGTAGTTCGAGGCATGATTTGCCATGAATTGCACTCGATCACAATCGAGATGACGTATCAGCTCCCTGAGTTCTTTTAAAACGGTCTGTGAGTCGGGGAGATGAAAAAGACCGCTTCCTATTTGCTGACCAAGTTGCGTGTTGGCAAGCGGCATGAG
>JABDPQ010000668.1 GCA_013042695.1 Desulfobacterales bacterium
CCTGAAACCGGTGCATCCAGGACCGAGATATCCAAGTCCTTTGCCTCTTGGTATATCTGTTCTGCCAATTGCGGACTTGAGGTTGTCATATCAATGGCGATACTGCCCTTTTTTGCATTTTGCAGGATACCGTTTTTACCTAAATACACTTCTTCCACGTCTTTAGGGTAACCAATCATGGTGATTATGATATCTGCCGCTGAAGCAACTTCCGCGGGGCTGTCCTGCCATAGTGCCCCCTTGCTGAGCAATTCTTCAGCCTTAACTCTTGTTCTGGTATAGATTTTCATAGTATATCCGCCATCCAGCAAATTTAAGGCCATACTTTTCCCCATAACACCTAAACCAATAAAACCGACTGCAATTTCCTGATTATTTATTACTTTCATAAGACGCTCCACTTACCTGAAGTTATAAGAATCGCTTAGATGAATGATCTCTCAAAATGCCTTTTCCTTACATTGCTTAACTATTTGAGGTTGCTCTCAAAACTTTATACCGATTATTTTAGTTCTGGTCCAATTACGACCCTCATGTATTTATGCAACGAAGAAGTTGTCTAGTTAATGCATTCTCTGATAAACGCAGAAATGGCATGATAAATTTTACTTGTGCCCGGACCATACAGGACATTATGCTTTTCACTGGCTATTGTTACCAGCGTTTTATTTCGTGTACCAAGGTGATCATATATTTCCTGCCCACTTTGCGGATTGACCACCTGATCTCTATCTGCATAAATGATCAGGACAGGATGGTTAAGTTTAGGAAGTCGTTCTTTACAAGCTTGAAGTAATTCTCCCACCTCATTTACACCGGCAACAGGATTCCGACGATAATTTATTTCACTGTTTTCAGGCTCAAATGCTACAAATTCCCTACTCATCAGGTTACCTTGCCAACGTACGAGCAGTTTTTTCCAGACATGATTCGGAGGCATAAATCTCTTTGAATAGTCCTGAAGCGAATATGGCGGGCAGATAGCAACTACCCCAGACACACACTCAAGATGGGAACCAAGCTCCATAGCAAGTGAACCACCTGCAGAAAAGCCAATCAGAAAAACCTGCTTGCAGAGGGCATTGATCAGGGCAAATCCTCGCTCAAGAGCTTCTCGCCAATCTGTCCACTTTGTCGTTGCCAGGGTTTCAGGGCTCGTTCCATGCCCAGGTAGTCGAACTCCATACACCCATGCACCCTGGTTTCTTAAAAATTGAGCGCATTTTTTTATTTCCTCGGGCACGGAGAGATAACTGTGTACGAAAACGATACCAGTTTTACGTGATAGATGTGACAGGAGAAAAGGACGTCCAAAATTGCCGGCAAGCCGCGCGTGTTCCTCACAATCGAATCTTTCAGCCTTGTATCGTGCCTGTTCCTGAACATAAAAATGGTGTGAGACTCGTATGCGAAGCAGCCAATCCGGAATCCGGGCAATTCGTCTAATATATTTTTGTAGTCCGTCAAGCGGCTCTACTTCATTTGCCATTACCTCGATGAGGTTATCGAGGCGCGCCTTATGAAGCAGCAACGGCTTTTGCCAATACTCGGTTAGCTTTTTCAGGTGTTCCTGATGCTGAACAAGGCCGCCTGCTTTTAGGCCAAGATCGATAAAATTTTGAAGTTTGTCATAACGATCATCGGTCAACAGATGTATTTGACTCTCCTTCAAAGCAAGGTGCAGATTCTTTTCAAGACTCTTATCATTTTGTAGATATTCTGAGAGTACAAAAACTGAACGGGCTAAGTCTTTTTTACTAAAAAGGCTGAATGAACGCCTTCTTAAAAATGAGGCAAAAAGGTGATCATGATTAACGGTCGTGAGTGAATAAATCCTCTCCATATAGAGTTGCATCATCCTTTGAGCAGCGGCCCGCAGCATCTCCATGATCTCAGGTTGAGCATAAAATTCTGCTGCAATGGGGTTTTGCAGCATCTCAGCTACGGCTGGGGTCTTGAGTTCATCGGCAACTTCCAGGGGCTGGCCAAAATGAATATCGATATCGACACCGTCAAGCAACATCGTCCCTTCCGTCATCAACTCTTCGAGCATTCGCTCCGAAGGATCCTTAACGTGTCGTGAAACAAGCTCTGAAAAAATGTTGTCTTCAGATCGTATCGGATAATAGGTGAGATTGATCGGAACGATCTGTACCTCTTTTTCAATAAGTCTATCGGTATCTGATAAATCGAGAAATGTGCGAAGGGCAGCTATCTCACCTTCATTTTCAACCCCCTCACCCGCAAGAGATCTCCGATAAATCTCGGCGCGCAAAGCGAGCGAAGCGGCGCCGGTATGTGGAGATCGTGCGGCGCTGTCATCACCTACGAGATAAGAGCCTTTTCGCACCAATTTCTTGGTTTTAACCATTTTGCCTTCGGGAAAGATGATCCAATGGGCTTTTCCGGTGAGCAATGTTTTGATGACCAAGGCGTCTCTTTGCGGGTCCTTTGTAGAAACGACCCCTACCAAATCAAAATAAGATTTTAACCCTCCCTTGAATAAATTGGCATCGGCAAGCGACCAGATTGGCGTTTCGGTCAAGTGGTAGAGATAATAGGGCAGCAGAAGTGTCTCAATCCGAGTAAAATGATTGATAACAAAAATTGTTGGCCCGCCAGGCAGATTACTCAAGCCATGAAACACCGTCCTGGCTTTCAAAATCTTTGACAACACCTTGATTGCCAGATCTGTCGTAAAATAAGCTGATCGGTTCATAAAATATGCTGATGCTGTGACGACACTACTCTTTCATACCTGCAATAAAT
>JABDPQ010000669.1 GCA_013042695.1 Desulfobacterales bacterium
CGCCAACCCCATGCGAAAGCCTCCCATTCTGCAGCAAAATTGTCTGATGAGCAAGTCTTCTGCTCTGTGATAAATAGTGGGTCGAGAAGATCACCGTTGTATTTCCGACACTGTTGGCATGCTCAAGTATCTTCAAAATAATTTCCTGGTGCTGCTGATCGACATTCGCCGTTGGCTCATCGCAGAGCAGCACCTCCGGCTCAAGGGCCAATGCCCGGGCCAAGGCCACCCGTTTCACCTCTCCTCCGGAGAGCCCATAGACATCCTCATGGACGAACTCAGACATGCCGACTTGTTCAAGCGCTCCCTGAATTTTTCCCTCTCTTTGCTTTTTGGTAACGCCACGTAACCGTAAGCCAAATTCAATATTTTTCCAGACTGTACCGGAAAAAAGAATCGGGGTTTGGTCTACCAGCACGACCTGCCGGCGCAAACGAGTGAGATTATTTCTGCTGTAGTCAACAAGCTGGCTGCGAAAACAAAGTGTGCCTGAACTCGGTTGATCAAGAAAGGCGAGGTGATTGAGAAGCGTCGTCTTACCGGCACCATTCGGACCAATCAGGGCATATACTTGTCGCGCCTTAAAGGCAAGGTGCGGAATGTCCAGAACAGTCCGTGAGCCAAATCGCCGGACGATATCACTAAGTTCATACAGCATCAGAGCTCAACCGCCCCTGCAGAAAATGAAACACCAGATTGATCGAAAAGGCAAAACCCATCAATACAATACCAAGGGCGATTGCCAGCACAAATTCGCCCTTATCATACTCAAGTGCCATGGCAGTGGTCATGGTGCGGGTAAATCCTTTGGCATTGCCGCCAAGCATCATTGATATACCCACCTCTGCGATGACCCGCCCAAAGGCGGCAATGATCGCAGCAACAACACCGAATCTAGCTTCAGAGAAAATGACCCAGGCCATTTGGCGCTGGTTTGCGCCAAGGGTCAAGGCAGTATTGCGATACCGTTTATCGATCTTGCTGATTGCAGCAATGGTTAGTGTGGTAATAACCGGAATAATCAGAATTACCTGGCCAATAATTATGGCCTTTTGCGTGTAAAGCAGCTCCAGCGGACCCAAAATACCGCGTCTCGATATCAATGAATAGACAACCAAACCGATAACAACGGTAGGCAGCGCCAACAAGGTATTGAGACAGGTGATGACAAGCCGTTTTCCGTGAAACGAGTTGAAGGCGATCGCGAAGCCTAGTGGCAGCCCGACACTGGAGGCTATCAATGTTGAAAAAAAACTGACTGAGAGCGATACCGCAACGATGTCCACAAGCTCTGCATCAAAAGAAAGCAGAAGCATAATCGCTGATTTCACGCTGTCAACGAGGAGATCCATCTACCCTAACCGGCTGTAATAAAAAACGGACTGCAGCGACTAAACACCTGAGCAGCCCGCAAGAGAAACGATAATTCAGTTAATTGAGTTGGTCTTTGCATCTGGATAAAAAAGCTGGATGCCGATGAGACGATAATCAGCAATGAGTTTCTGGCCCGTTGCTGAGGTAATCCACGCTGCAAATTGTTTGGCATAGTTATATTTTACATGTGCAAATTTCTTTGGATTAACCGGAATGACGCCGTACGGATTGGCAAGAGCATCAGCTCCTTCACTGACAATTTCAAGTTCAATTGGCGGGGTCTTCCCATACTTGTATTTGATATAGGTCCCCCGATCGGTCAGGGCATAGGCACCTTTTTCATCAGCATAGGTGAGTGCTTTACCCATGCCCTGGCCAATGGATCTATACCAGTCGGCCGAACTGGCCGGGGCCTGGAAGGAAATTTCAACGTTCTTGCCTTTTTTTACAACCTCTCTGGTCGTCTCAGTTAGCGCAACTCCGGACTGTTTCCAAAGATTCTGCTCTTTTGTATGTGTCCCCGAATCATCACCACGTGAGATAAATTCTGCACCAGTCTCAGCAATAGCTTTAAGGGCCGCATAGACATCCGTGGTTTTAGTAATTCCGGCCGGGTCGTCTTTTGAACCGACGATGACAAAATCATTGTGCATCACTGCGTATCGCTTGGTGCCATATCCTTCTGCAACAAATTTTTCTTCCCTGCCTCTGGCATGAACAAAGATAATATCAACATTCCCGTCCATACCATCACGCATCGCGGCACCGGTTCCTTTCGCAATCACCTTTACATCGATACCTGTATCTGCTTTAAAGGCGGGCAAAAGCATATCGAGCAGGCCCGAGGCCTGTGTTGATGTGGTTGTTGACATACTCAGCACCTTATCACTGCTGTGAGCTGAGCTATAACTTGCCAAAGCAAGTAC
>JABDPQ010000671.1 GCA_013042695.1 Desulfobacterales bacterium
GACATCTGCTGTGTTGACAACTCGTTGATATACCCAAGTATTACCAACATTGTTGCCGCCTTGCATCTGTAGTGTTCTTGGACGCTCACGGATTCAGATAAAATACTAAATTTTTCACTCGATACTCATGCTTACCTTACATCCTTCAGATTTAAATATATGTAAATATATGTCCTTACATCGTAATTTTCAATATGGCCTGATAGGAGTTGCCAAGACAAATGAAATCGTTTTTTTTACCACATAACCATGAGCTGTATTATAGTAGACTGAAATTTGCTGTTTGAACCGGGGTCAATGAAGTTAATGCAGGGCGATAGTGTGCAAAAAGGTCTTGTTTGGCATGTGAAAACTTGCCTGAAGGCATAAGAGAACTCAAAGACACCGAATCAGTCTCGAAAATTCAACTCAACACAACAAGTGGGAGGTTTTTGTGATCCATAAATTTGATACCGTCATCGTCGGATCCGGAGGTGCTGGCCTTTATGCAGCTCTTGAAGCGAGCAAGAAATCCAAGACAGCCGTTCTCTCAAAACTATACCCTATTCGCAGCCATACCGGTGCAGCGCAAGGTGGCATTAGTGCGGCGCTTGGAAATGTTGAAGAAGATAAAGCCGAGTGGCATGCCTTCGATACAGTTAAAGGAGGCGATTACCTTGTCGATCAGCAGGCGGCAAAAATTCTTGCTGAAGAAGCTATTCAAGCTGTCTACGATCTCGAAAACAGAGGTCTGCCCTTTAATCGAACCCCAGAAGGGAAAATAGATCAACGTCGCTTTGGAGGGCACACGCGTAATTTTGGCGAAGGACCAGTCAGGCGGGCCTGCTATTCAGCCGACCGCACGGGCCATATGATACTGCAGACCCTTTATCAGCAATGCATCAAGAACGATGTCGCCTTTTTTGATGAGTTCCAGGTTGTCGATCTCCTGTTAGACGGTACGACCTGTCATGGTGTTGTGGTTGTCGAACTTTCGACCGGAGAACTACACATTTTTGCTGCAAAGGCGGTGCTCTTTGCCACTGGAGGCTTTGGCCGGATTTTCAAGATCACCTCAAATGCCTATGCCAACAGCGGCGATGGACCTGCATTATGTGCGCGCAGAGGTATACCGCTTGAAGACATGGAATTTTTTCAATTTCATCCCACCGGCATCATGGGACTCGGTATCCTCATTTCTGAAGCCGTCAGAGGTGAAGGCGGCATTCTCCGGAATCGCAGCGGAGAACGATTCATGGAGGGCTATTCACCAACACTACTGGATCTTGCTCCTCGAGATATCGTATCTCGTTCAATCCAGACTGAAGTGCGGGCAGGACAAGGCATACGTGGTGACGGTAAAATTGACGATTATGTTCACCTTGATGCAACCCATCTGGGTAAAGAGGTGCTCACCAGTAAACTTCCTGATATTACTGATTTTTGTAAAACATATCTGGGAATTGATCCAGCAGAAAAGCCAATTCCCGTTCTGCCAACGGCCCATTATGCCATGGGGGGGATTCCGACCGATGTGCATGGCCGCGTAATCATCGATAATGCAAACACAATCGTCAATGGTTTGTATGCCGCGGGGGAATGTGCCTGCGTGTCTGTGCATGGCGCAAATCGTCTTGGGACCAACAGTTTGCTTGATCTTGTCGTTTTTGGCAGACGAGCAGGACAGCACGTCGGTGACTACGTTAAACAGGCAGATATGCCTCAGCCGAAGACATCCGCTGCAGACGAGGCTCGTGACTGGATCGATAAGCTGACAGATGGCACAGCCGGCCCCCATGGCGGACATATTTCTGATGAGATGCAGGTCACCATGATGGAAAAAGTCGGCATCTACCGCAATGAAAATGACATGGGCACAGCAGTCGATGAAATTAACGAGCTGCGTGAGAGATATAAGACGGTACGTGTCCAGGATACGACTAAACAGTTCAACACCGATCTCTTAGAAATTATTGAGCTCGGTAACCTGTTAGACCTTTCATTAATTACTGCTGCATCAGCCCTCAATCGCCAGGAAAGTCGCGGCGCTCACAGTAGAGAGGATTTTCCGGATCGTGACGATGACAAATGGCTGGTACACTCACTCGCCTATCTTGAAGGTGACTCGGTTCGGCTTGAAGAAAAAACTGTCGATACTTCAATCTGGGAACCAAAACCGCGTACCTATTAGAACTACGGAGCAGATAATGAAAATCAACTTAAACATACAAAGATACAACCCGGCAACGGATGATGATCCTTATTTTCAATCATATTCCGTTGAAGTCGAACCCACTGAGCGTTTGCTTGACGCACTTATGCAGATCAAACGATTTCAAGACGGCAGCCTCGGCTTTCGAAAAAGTTGCGCCCACGGGGTTTGCGGTTCCGATGCCATGCGCATTAATGGCAAAGCGGGTCTTGCATGTAAGACCCTTATCAAAGATGTCACTGAAATTGAGGGAGACACGATAACTGTCGAGCCGCTCAGATATATGGCAATACAGCGAGACCTTATTGTTGATCAAGCTGAATTCTTTGAAAAATACCGTGAGATCAAACCGTTTTTAATTAACGAAGAGCAAGTAGCTGAAAAAGAACGGTTGCAGTCTCAGGAAGAACGCATGCATTTTGACGATACGACCAATTGCATCCTCTGCGCTTCTTGTTACTCTGCCTGCCCCATTTTAGAAGACCAGCCAACCTTTATTGGACCGGCGGCCATTGCCCAGGCATATCGATTCAATGCTGATTCAAGAGATCGTGGTTCAGCTGAAAGATTGCAGATTTTAGATCGCCCAGACGGTGTACATCTCTGTCAGAATCATTTTAAATGCACCCAGTCTTGTCCCCGTTCGATACTGATCACCAAACGAATTAACGAGACGAAACGACTGATCAAGAATAGTAAGGAGTGATGTTTTACACATGAGACTCGTTAACCAAGTCTCATGTTTACTCTGCGATCTCATTGGTGGCAGAGACGGGTTTAATGTGGCGTTTCGTATGAATCCAGAAGCATCTCAAAACGGTCGGCATCGTCTGCCTTGACTTCGGGATGCTCGTTTAAAATGCGAGCACAGGAGTTCCATCTCAAGACGGCTTCCTGGTCTTTCGATTCTTGTCTTGTCAGGGCCTGTTTATATGCAGCCATCGCCTTGACATACCAGTCATAGGCTACGGCGCCTGACCCGGGGCCACCTTGTCTAAGGTGAAATTTTGCCCTTCGCTCCAATATAACTCCCATGTAATAAGATTTTGAATATGACGTGTCCAGCCTGTCGATAATTTCTTTAGCCTGGTTAAAGGACGGGTTGAGCCCGCTTTGTGCAAACTTATCAGTTAAGGAGAGGAGCAGTGTAATCAAGGCATCCTGATGATTGGGAACGGCCGCAAGAATATCCAGGCATATACTTTCGGCATCCTCAGGCTCGTTGAGAAGGCGGTAGCGCTTAGCCTTTTCCAGGGCGAAGGGAATTGCTTCAGGATTAATGGATTTTAATTCGACCATGGAGACCTCCTGCCTATTTTATTTATTGCATAATGTGATATAACCTGTGGTTGTTCTAGAATTTAGTAATCATTTTCATTACATTGACAAGTTATCGTCGTGTAAATATCACCCAAGATTGAAATAAGACCATGGCAGATATTTTTACCTATGGCTCGCTCATGTATACTCCTGTATGGAATACAGTTGCCTCAGGAGGATATAAAAAATCCTTCGCAACGCTTGAGAATTATGTCAGGCGGGCAGTAATCAACCAGGAATATCCCGTGGTGTTGCCCCAAAAGAATTCAGTCGGCGTAAAGGGTGTCGTTTATTTTGCTGTCAACCAAACTGATATACGCCGATTGGATGAATTCGAGGGAATCTACTATATCAGAAAACGAGAACCGGTAATTCTTGAAAATATGAAAACAATCCACGCTGAGGTCTATATTCTCAATGATATCTATAGCGCCATAGCTTCAGATGAAGAATGGGATCAAAGCCATTTCGAAAAGAGTGGGATTACCATTTTCTTAACAAATTATAATGGATTTTCACGTTAACATTCGAACTATAAACATATTAATATATAGTAATCATTACTTTCATTGGCAATTTGACATGATCCAACATGAAAAAATCAACTACTTAGAGATTCCTGCTAAAGACATCAAGGCCGCCAAGTCTTTCTTCTCTTCTGTATTCAACTGGGAGTTTATCGATTACGGTCCTGATTACACCGCTTTTAAGGACCAAGGAATCGATGGCGGATTTTTCACCTCGAATAAGACGGTAAACTCAGAAAATGGCAGTGTTCTTGTCGTTTTTTATAGTGAACGCCTCGAAAAGACCCAACAAAAAATTGAACACGCGGGAGGCACCATTATCCACCCTGTTTACTCATTTCCAGGAGGTCGCCGTTTCCACTTTACCGATCCGAACGGCAATGAATATGGTGTGTGGTCCGACAAAGACATACGATGACAATCATCCGGTTCCAATAGATCAAGTTCATTTGAAGAAATAACAACCTGTATCTCTTACTGCTCAAAATCATACTATGAATATCAGGCCTGCAACCCTTGATGACCTTGCCGCTATTTATGAGATTGAATTTCAAGAATACAACCATCGGGGATACGACTTTGTCACGTTTCGACAATTTCTCGATATCTTTGAAGGAACATTTCTGGTCGCTGAAGAGAACACAAAAACAGGTTTTACTGTTTCCGCCATCTCTAATAATTGCCGAGACGGCTGGGTACTCAGTCTTCTTGTAAGACAAAAAATCCAGTCTGCGAATGAATCATGCCTTCAGGTGATTTTGTTACAACCAGAGTGCACCATTACTATCATCATAATGACCATAACTGCGCTGTAACGACATTAAAAATATTGGCAGAGAAGTTTGCTATCAATTTGCATGACCAGGTTCTTGACGCTGCTCTTGGAATGCATGGCGCGGGCGGTTTACGGGCACAATGCGGGCTTGTTGAGGGTGCATTGCTCTTTATGCCCATTTACGGTAAAACACGAAACCAGGCTGATGAGCAAATTGTTGCCTGGTGCAAACAATTTGCCGATGATTTCGAAGAAAACTTTGACAGCCTGCAATGTCGGGAACTTCGGCCACAAGGATTCACACCCGACAATCCTCCTCATCTCTGTGAGAAACTTACCTGCAGAGCAAATGAATTTGCCATAACTTTTATGTTAACGCAAATAAGTGCGAACAAATAAGAGTACATTATGGCTGAATTAGCAATAGATAACAACCAGCATCTTTACTATGAATTGATTGAAGGCGATCCACGGCAGCCGTATTTGGTTTTCCTCCACGAGGGACTTGGCTGCTCTGCCATGTGGAAACAATTTCCCCTTCAACTCTGTCATCTCACCTCATGTCCTGGACTGCTCCATGACCGATTGGGGTATGGCAACTCCTCCCCGCTCGCAGAACCCCGAACCATCACCTATGTCCATGATTATGCGCTTATTGAGCTGCCCGAACTTCTTTCACGGGTGACTCCAGAGGCACCGCACATCCTCATTGGCCATTCTGATGGAGGCAGTATTGCTCTGATATATGGTGCTCAGAATCCACCTCAACTCAAAGGCATCATTACCGAAGCTGCACATATTTTTATTGAACCCATAACCGCAGAAGGAATTCGACGCGCAGACCAGGAATTTGAGGCAGGATCTTTTCAGGCTCTTTACAAATATCATGGCGACAAAACTCAGCAGATATTTAAAGCGTGGTCCCAGACCTGGCTATCTGCACAATTCCTCAACTGGAATATAGAAAACCTGCTGTCGTCCGTAGTACAACCTATGCTGGTTTTACAAGGAACGAATGACGAATATGCCACCAGGCGACAGTTTGACTTGATTTGCACAAAATCGGCAGGCCCTTCCACCTCCTATCTTATCGAGCAATGCGGACACACCCCGCACAAGGACAATCCAGATCAGGTGCTGCAGTTGATGGCTCAATTTATACGAAGTATAGTTTGAGTTGGGAAGAGACGCCTAGGTTTTTGAACTAATCATCTCTTGAATGTCCCGTGAGATTTCATCAGAACCAATCGCCAGCAAAGAGGTTTTAAGTGATTTCAGTACTTCACGTAAAACCGAAGTCTTGGGCATGGGCGAGAGCATCTGGATCTCGATAGTCTTGATGTCAATGATAATTTCTTCTAACTGGGGATAATCTACGGAACGCCCTGTAAAGTTATTTTTTATCTCTGCGATGATATCCGTAACAGCCGAGCGTGACTGATCATTGAGCACATTAGCATCACCGAGTTTAATGATGCGGCTGTTGCTGCCCGCTGACGGATCCTTCACATCTAATGCATTAAGCCCCTCAGCGGTGATAGAGATTCCGCCAGCCAGCGTTTTGAGTTCGACCCAGCCTTCAACCATCAATGCTTCGGCAATGGTTCCGGCGTCTGCTCTTTCCAACCCAAGTGCGGCCCCAACAGCATACATGGATACTTCACTGTTGGTGTCGCCTTGGCTTAAAGTATAGAGTTCATAAAGGTAATCTCGTGATTGTGGTATGCTAAATTCCATGTATTACATCCTAATAGATAAGATTGAGCTGTCATTGATAGACCCTGCCATTATGTTCCAGCCAGCCATCAACATGTTTTTCTCGCGGATCGTGATGGGTCCAATGAACCACTCCTCCCTTATTATTCCATTCATACTCACCGTAAAAACTGACAGTATCACCTCTACTAAGATTTGCTATACGTGGTGCTAGATCGATATTATGGGAAATAAGGATCGTATGGTTGGTCGGTAATGTCAGGATAAATCGCTGGTGCCTGCTGCCCTTGTTGTCGTCTTTAAGCACTGTCTTGACGACACCTTTCCCCCCTACCTGGAGGTTACTTTTTTTGTTTTCAATGGCATATTTTAGTCTTTCTACTGATATCGTCTGATTTTTGGTTGAACGATGAAAAAACCATTCACTTCGATCGTAGAGTACAAAGAAGCCAAGGACTACGAAGAGAACGAGAACTATTTTCTGTCGCGTCATGGAAAATTTTACCTGTTGAAAGTTTCAAACCGCCCATAGAGCAAGACAAACGGATTATTGGTCTGATAATTACCATAGTCTCTTGTTGTCATCGTGCAATCTAAATTGGCAATTGCTCTGATAAATGGTAGCAGAAATTTAGTGCTGAAGAAGAAAAACCATCTTGCTTTCATGGAAACACGACACTATGCTAGGCTCTTGACAGCTGCATAAACATGTCACCTTGAGACATACTTTATAGAAGTTACATACTGTTCTGTTATCTCACATGAATCAGACCGAAAATATTTACAGACATGTCGCTCATCGTCTCGCTCTTGATGTCAACAATGTTAAACGGACTCTGCAACTGCTTGAAGATGGTGCTACCGTTCCGTTTATTGCTCGCTATCGAAAAGAAGCGACTGGTTTGCTTGATGAAGTAGCTATTGGCTCAATCAGAGATGCATATGAAACACAGATAGAATTTGTCAAAAGGCGCCAGGCGATTACGGACTCTTTACGCAAAAGAGAGCTTCTCGACGCATCACTTGAAAACAAACTTGGTGACGCTCAATCACTCAATCAGCTTGAAGACATCTATTTACCCTATCGTCCCAAGAGACGAACCCGGGGGACCATAGCTCGTGAGCGAGGCCTTGAACCCCTGGCAATGCAGCTTTTGACTCAAACTAACGAACCGCTCAATCCTGAGAGGTATATTTCACCTCAAAAATCTGTGTTTACTGGTAAAGACGCTCTTGCAGGTGCACGAGATATTTTGGCAGAAAGGTTCAATGAGGACCAACTGATACGTGATGAATTACGAAACGTTTTTAGAAAAAAGGCAACGGTAAAATCACACGTCGTCCTCAAGAAAAGAGAACAGGCTGCAAAATTCAAAGATTATTTTGATTGGCAGGAACCGGTAGCAAAAATGCCTGGTCATCGATTGCTGGCTCTTTTTCGTGGTGAAACCGAAAAAATGCTACATGTGTCGTTCAGGCCTGATGAAGAAGAAGCGATTCAGTTACTCATCACCAGGATTGTCAAACATTCTGCTTATCGTCAGGAAATCATCCAGGCAATTACTGACTGCTACAAACGACTGTTGGCACCTTCTCTTGAAAACGAGCTGCGCAAGGAACTTAAAGATAAGGCTGACAAAGAGGCAATAAAAATTTTCGCAGAAAATCTCAGAGAACTCCTGCTGGCACCGCCTCTTGGTCAAAAACGGATTCTTGCCTTGGACCCAGGATTTCGAACCGGGGCAAAACTTGTTTGCCTGGACAGCCAGGGCCAGCTGCAATATACGACGACTATTTATCCAACCCATGGTGAAAAACAACAAGCGACTGCAGCCAAGGTGGTATCTGATCTGGTCAAACACTATTCCATTGAAGCCATTGCTATTGGCAATGGGACTGCAAGTCGGGAAACTGAAACCTTCATACGAAAACTTGATCTCGGTAACGACCTTCTTATTACAACCGTCAATGAAGATGGTGCTTCTATCTATTCCGCTTCGGAGTCCGCGCGTACTGAATTTCCTAATCAGGACATCACTGTCCGGGGCGCTATATCAATTGGCAGGCGTCTCCAGGACCCACTTTCCGAACTTGTTAAAATTGATCCTAAATCTATCGGTGTTGGCCAATATCAACATGATGTTAATCAAACCGAACTAAAAAAATGTCTCGAAGATGTTGTCATCAACTGCGTCAATAGTGTTGGGGTTGAACTCAATACTGCAAGTGTTGCATTATTATCCTATGTCTCCGGTCTTGGTCCTTCACTTGCTGCAAACATCGTCTCCTGGCGGGAGGAACATGGCACATTTGCCAACAGAAAGGAGCTGCTCAAGGTTCCCCGATTAGGAGCCAAAGCCTATGAGCAAGCTGCTGGTTTTTTACGCCTAGGAAATAGCAGCAATCCTCTTGATGCCAGCGGAGTGCATCCGGAGTCTTATGCTATTGTAGCTCAAATGGCGGAAGACTCACTCGTAACAATAAAAGAGTTAATGCGCTCCGAGCCGGTTAGAAAAAGAATACAATTGGACCGCTATGTATCAGATAATGTTGGCC
>JABDPQ010000677.1 GCA_013042695.1 Desulfobacterales bacterium
TTTTATGCGTCCTCCTTTTTTGTATTGATTCAAACTGGAGTCTGGCGTGTACAACATTCTGCTTAGATAATGAGAACCGACCTATCTACGGGAGAAATTTCGATTGGTGGTTGGGGGGCGGCCATATAATTATTAATAAAAGAGGTGTTGCAAAAACAGCAATTTCAGATCAACCGGATGATGTGAACAATCGTTTGAGTTGGGTGTCAAAATATGGCAGTGCAACGTTTAACCTGTTTGGACGGGAATTTCCTTTAGGTGGTATGAATGAAGCCGGATTGGTCGTAGAGTCTATGATGTTAGATAAGACCCAGTATCCACCAAAGGATTCAAGACCTGAAATTATGGTTTCTCAATGGATACAATATCAACTTGATAATTTTTCCAGGGTAGAAGACGTAATTGCAAGTGACTCTAAAATCAGGATTCAAGCATCACGAGAATCGAAACTTCACTTTTTGATATGTGAACAATCGGGTATCTGCGCCACAATTGAGTTTATTGGAGGAGATTTGATTTACCATACCAATGAACGGATGCCGGTTAAAACACTGACAAACAGCACATACGCTGATTCTCTCAGCTTTTGGAGAAAAGAGGAGTTACCTAAATCCGACAAAAATAAGTCTATTGAACGTTTTATCCTGTCAGCAAAAATGGTTAAAGGCTATGAACCACACGCAATGGACAAGCCGATTGAATATGGGTTTAACATTTTGAAAAAAGTTGAACATGATTCTTTCAAAACGCAATGGAGTATTGTCTATGACATTGCGGTTCTCAAAATTTATTTCCGGACATATGGTAATCAAAAGATTCGCTATTTTGATTTAAATTCTTTTGATTTTGCTTGTTCAACTCCCATAAAAGTTATGGACATGGGTACTAATTTATCCGGTGATATTATGAATGAGTTTATAGAATACTCATATCAGGCTAATCGAAATCATATTAGGAACGTTTATTTAAAGTCATATTTTTCTGCACTTCCCGACCACATTTTGGATAGATTCTCAGGCTATCCAGAAACCACTTTCTGTAATGAATAGTATTGAGGTTCAGTTCCAATTGTTCCACCGGCCCACAAACGCTCACCACTTAACTTCACGTTTATCTTGCCACATCGAAGGTCTAATATCCTATCGGAACTTCTGCTTGAACTCCTTCCTGTGTATACGTCGCAAAAGTATAACCGAATAAATGGTATACTTTGGTCATTAACATTTTGTTTTTTCTACAAAAGAAAAAGGAGGGTCGTTATGTCTTCAAACTGTACATCGAGATTGATCGACAGGAATAAGTTCCATTTGCAGATCAACCTTCGCTGCACTATAGTTCGGATACGGTTATTAGAAAAAAGACTAAAAATTCATATACCTTCTCTATAAGCTTAAATGTCTGATAAGATTGTAAAAGAGTTGATCACCGAGGTAGAGAAGTGGGACGGAATTCAAGGAAGGGTTGTCGATATTGCGGATGTGGTGAATAGCCCTTCCTACAAAGCGGCGGTAGGAGAGTATTGGCCGGATGATCATGCCGAACATACAATCCGATGGCTTCCCAATGCCAGTTCATTGCTCATCTTGGCCATGGAGCATCCACAGGAAAAGCCGAAGCTGGACTGGTTTGACCGCGGCAATACCTCTGGAAACCGATGGTTGACCAAAATTTCAAAGGTACTGGTCAAATGGTTGCATGACACTCATGGTATCAAGGCTCAGGCTTTACCATATCAAGTCGAAAAAGGTGGTGTTTATTTGAAAGATGCTGCTTGCCTAGCTGGATTGGGTGTAATAGGAAAAAACAACCTGCTTATTCATCCAATATGGGGTCCTAACGTGCGGCTACGCTCGGTGTTGATCCAAGATTATTTACCTCCAAGTACTCCACTGGAAAATTTTGATCCCTGCTACCGGTGCGCAATGCCCTGCCGAAAGGCTTGTCCTGAAAACGCTTTAGCTCAAGGGAAATTCCACCGACCATCGTGCATGCTCCAGCTTGAGTCAGACAGGGGAAATCAGATCGAGAGTGGCCAAGAAGATACAGAAGGTTCAACACATCTTGTAACCGCATGGTGCCGAAGGTGTGAATTCGCCTGCCCATTCGGTACAAGTTAGTGGTATCTGCTGTTGTAAGAATATCTCGTTTGTTTGTTAAATTATAAAAAATAATCTCAGCACATGAATAGATACAGACCCCATTGATCTTAGAACATTTTCCAATACCTGAGCTTTTCTAGTTTATCATCACCGCCTTGCTTTCTCACTCTGGGGAAGATTCTAACTCTGAATCTTCGGTTTGATCAGTTTTACAGCAAATTAACCTTATTCCTTTCGTGCCGAGATGAATCCACAACCGTGGCGTCCCAGATAATTCCTGTGTATACGAAATAAAACGATTACCGGATAACATGCTATAATACGGTCATTAACATCCTGTTTTTTCAACAAAATAGAGAAACTTCGAAAGAGTGTTTTGTGAAAAACCACACCAGACGTTGTAACTTAAAAAAATCTCTGGGGAACGTTTAAATACTTTATCTGATTACCCCTCAAGTTCAGCAAAAGAATGCCAGTAAATTAATGCACTGACTTAGGGGACTGATTTTATTTTTCTTTTTCATGATCCGGGAGAC
>JABDPQ010000682.1 GCA_013042695.1 Desulfobacterales bacterium
TAAAATCAGCATCACGATGCCAACAACAATGGGAAGAAAAATCATTATCGAGAGGATATTTTCAAGCATCATGGCACCTTTATAAGTTCATTGATAAAGAAATCAGCAAGCTCATGATACTGAGCCCAATCACCATATAAATGGCGTAAATCCTCACATAGCCGACCTGGACAACCTTAAAGGCCCAGCCGGCAAGTCGATAAAGCCTGACTACCACCTGGAGAGGGCCGTCGGTCACATACGGCTCGATGACCCGACTGATAGCACTGCCGAGAAACTGATACGGTTTGACGATTACCGTGTCGTACAGTTCGTCAATATAAAACTTATTGTAAGCCAATCGTGAAAATCCCTGGAACAACGGTTCACTGGCATCAGCACCAAACTTACGATAGGCAATGGTAATTCCAATCGCAAAAGCAATGATGCTGGTGCCAATTGCAATAATTTCTGTGAACAAGCCCGCATGGGGATGGTGCTCCACAAGACTCGGCGCCAGCCAATGGGAGACTTGTAGGTGACCGCCGAAGATAGCCGGTAAGTTTAGATAGCCGGCAAAACAGGCACCGATTGCCAGAATGATCAATGGGAGTGTCATGGACAGAGGCGATTCCTGGGCATGTTCAAAGATATGTTGATCTCGCGGTTTGCCATGAAATACCACAAAGAACATGCGAAAGGTGTAATAGGCAGTCATCCCGGCGACCAGAACACCAATGAACCAAATGCCGGTATGTCCTGTAGCAAGTGCTGAGAAAAGGATCTCATCCTTACTGAAGAAACCGGAAAAAGGCGGACACCCTGCCAAGGCCAGGGCTCCTATAAACATAGTCCAATAGGTAATGGGCATTTTTGACTTAAGCCCACCCATTTTCCAGATGTCTTGCTGGTGATGAAGCGCACAGATGACCGAGCCCGCCCCAAGAAAGAGCAGGGCTTTGAAAAAGGCATGGGTAAAGACATGAAAAATGCCTGCGGAATAAGCAGCAATGCCAACGCCAGCAAACATATATCCGAGCTGACTAATCGTAGAATAGGCCAGTATTTTTTTAATGTCGCTCTGGAACATGCCGTATATAGCTGCCAGCAGGGCTGTCAAAATACCGATCCAGGCAATCACCTCTCCTGCTACCGGAACATGGGCATACAGAAAACTAAACCGGGCAACCATATAAACGCCGGCGGTAACCATTGTTGCAGCATGGATCAATGCCGAGACCGGCGTTGGTCCGGCCATGGCATCCGGAAGCCAGACATACAGAGGGATCTGGGCTGATTTCCCCGTTGCACCGACAAACAGAAGAAGACAGACAACAATACCAAGCGCAGGTGTCAGGTGATGAGCATTTGCCTTAAGGGAGAGGTAGTCAAAACCACCCGCCCCGATTCCCCAGAAAAGAAAAGACATTCCAAGAACGAAACCAAGATCGCCGATCCGGTTGACGATAAATGCCTTATTTCCAGCGACAACGTTGTCAGGATCATCACTATAATAGCTGATGAGCAGATATGAACAAAGCCCCACACCCTCCCAGCCAACAAACATGACCACGGGACCATCACCAAGAACGAGAATGAGCATGCAACCAAGAAACAAATTCAAATAGGCAAAAAATTTGCCATAATTCTCATCTTTGGACATGTAGCCAATCGAATAGATATGGATCAATGAGCCGACAAAGGTAACAAATAAGAGCATCAAGGAACTGAGAGGATCAGCCAGAAACCCCATGGAAACGTCTAACTCACCAACCCGGATCCAGGTAAAAACTTTCTGAATCAAAAAGCGCTCTTCCTCCGCCATTCCCCTGAGAGCGAAATAGACCATAGCCGCCAATACAAACGAAATTACAGGGCCAGCGCAGGCCACGACGGCAAATGCTTTTTCTGAGATAGCCTTGCCCTTGCAGGTGATCAGGTGCATCACACCGACAATAAGGGCGCCTAGAAGTGGTAAAAGGGGAATAAAGCCGAGATACGACACACTGTTTTCCATCTTATCACCCCTTTAGCAGGCTGAAGACATTAGTATCCAGCTTGCCTTTGTGCTTATGGAGAAGAATTACGACAGCCAGTGCCAGTGCAGCTTCGGCCGCGGCCACAGCCATTACCATCAGCGCCAGTACATGCCCGTCCATGCTCTCATGCAGTCGGGCAAGTGCCACAAATGCAAGATTGGCAGCATTGAGCATGAGCTCAATGGCCATGAAAACGGTAAAAACATTGCGCCGGGAGATGACGCCGAGTATTCCCAGACAGAAAAGAATGACACTTAAAGAGAGATAATTCAGAATCACCTGTTCACCCCCGCTTTCCTGCAAGCACAACGGCGCCGACGAGCGCCACCAGCAGCAGAATAGATACTATTTCAAAAGGCAGCAGCCAATCCCTGAAAAGGACGAGGCCGACTTCCTTTACCCCTCCAAAACCATGCCCAACGATTACCGTATCTCCTCCAGGCAGGCTATTTACTATTTTCAGCAATAAAGCCGCTATGGGAGCAATTGCGATAATGCCGCCGCCGAGATAGAGCCACCTGCCAGTTTCTACAGGAAGATCGCTTTCCTGAATATTGAGAAACATGATAATGAATACGATGAGCGACATGATCGCACCGGCATAGACAATAAGCTGGATGGCAAAAATCAGCTTGGCCGATAAAAGCGCATAGAGGCCGGCAAGAGAAATCAGGGTAACCACAAAACTCATCGCACCATTCATCGGATGTTTGAACAGGATCAAACCTAGGGCACCAAGTACCGCAAGCAGCGCAAATCCGAAAAATAAAAACGTTGTCATATCCTCACTCGCCCCCCTTCTGATATTGCTCTTCATCAAATGCACCTGGAGTTTCCAGCAGCTGCTCAAGCCCGATTACCAGTGCTTCCCGATTATCACTGGTAACACTGAAGATGCCGCTATCCATCCTGATGGCATCCATTGGGCACGCTTCAACACAATAGCCGCAATAGATGCATTCGAGCAGATCGATATCAAATCGGACCGGCATTTTTTCAGATTTACCATCATGACGCTCTCCGGCTTCAATCATAATGCAGTCTGAAGGGCAGTTGGTCTGACACATGAAACAGGCAACGCATTTTACGGTCCCATCATCGTGCCTGGTAAGACGATGTCTCCCTCGCCAACGGGCTGTTATTTCCGGCTGGACCTCTGGATAGTGCCGGACATAGAGCTTGGAGTTGTCGAGGAAATTTCTGAAAAAATGACCCAGAGTGACAATCATGCCCTTGACAACCTCTACCAAGTAAAGTTGTTCAAGAAATGTTTTGCCTTTTCGTTCTATAACTTTGACTTTTATACCCATGTCAATTCCTTTTAGCCAAACGAGACAATCACCGCACTGGTAATAAAAATATTCAGCAGAGCAAGCGGGAGGAGCTTTTCCCAGCCGATCTTCTGCAACTGATCATAACGAAAACGTGGCAATGTCCACCTGACCCATACGTAGACGAAACACATCAGAAGCGTTTTGGTTAGAAACGTGGCAATCTGGAGCAACGCGACAATAATTCGGTCGGCGGCCGTTCCATGGGCAAAAGCCAGGTAACCTAGAAAAATTACCTCCAGCAGAAGCACGAGGGACCAAAGCAGGGTAACGTACACTTTGGTCT
>JABDPQ010000683.1 GCA_013042695.1 Desulfobacterales bacterium
TAACTAATCATGGAGTAGCTGACTAAAAAGAGATCCTCCTAAAGATTTCAGGATCAGAATTAGAATTAGCTACATGTTTTCTAAATAATTTTGTTGACCTGTAATGACCAATCAATAACTACATGACTAGCCATTACATTATACAAGGTGTACTAAGCGGGAGGCGATCCTTCTTTAAATTCTTTCACAATACTTTCCCTAAATTCAGGGGTGTCTTCATACCCATGAACCTTGCTCCCGTGTTGTACAACGGCTTCCAGCAATTCTTCTTTAGTGTTGGCTGATAGAGCCACGCTACAATTAACATCTTTGCTCGGATAATCCCGGCAGTCAATAAAATATCTACTCATGATTTATTCCTCCGATCGTAGAGCTGTGTCAGCAAGGGATGACCATTGCCTAACAACTACTGGTCATCAACCGTAAACAGTAAATACCACAAAGTGGCATGTCAAGATTCGTCTTGCACAGAAAATTGACTTGTCTTCATTCAGTACTACGTTTTACGGGTATGCAGAGGACTGAATTTCCTCTAAGTGCTCCAGAAGGCTACCCCCCTTTCTGCCATTTAGCCCTAATCTTTTGGTCCCTGTCTTACGGCAGGTTTGGCATTGTCGTATTTCAATCAGATTGGATATTGCTTTATCCGTAGTTACTAAGAAGATTGGTTAGGAAATCAAGGCCACAGCGTGATACCCCTGCAAATATTTTTTCAAGGCCACCTCTATCAGTGGCAATTTACATCCGTTGGAAGTGAAAAACACACCATCTTAGATTTGGGTGAATTATTGTATTTAATTGTTAATATTCATTCGGTTAAAAGATCGTTCCAGAAAATCTTGGCAGCGAATACAAAACACACAGGCAGTGAATTGTGGCTCAATCCAAAATTCACCTGGTGAGAAGATATCCTTTGCCAATCTCACTAGTTTAAGCAAAGTCTTTAATTTAGGCTATCCCCGTACACCTTCAAAAAGAAGACTGTCAATCAATTTTGGTGTATAGGAACAAGTTTGCAACTTTGGAAACCGCTTAGTAGGGTCAGTTGGATGTAGAGTTGGGTTTAAGTTGTGAGCGGAGGGCTATCCGTTGAACTCGGCTCATTTAATTATATTTTATATTGTAGGTTCCAGTCGCGGGATAGCCCTTCCTTTAATGCTATTGTATCATATCTTCTTGGTTTGGCAAAATTCGCCATCCACCTATAAAAGAAGAGCATCCACTGCCGAGTTGTGTTTATATTGAGAATCTCAAAATTAATATTATTTTAAGTATTTAAGGACCAAGTAATCATTAACCCGCCTCTTCATCGCAGGACTTAAAGCCTCATACCAATGCTCAACGTTTCTATGTTTTGTTTTGATATGACAAACGTCCAGAGCAGATAGTTCTTTACCCTCACCCATCCCAATAAACTCATATGTATTGCAGAAATATTCTGCTGCGGCATGATCATAAAGTTGCGTTGATATCATATATTCCTAGATGCTGAATTAATTGGTTACTAGAACCTTATAATAGAGTCGGGGTATCATATATGGATCACCCTGAAAATATTGCCTCTTGTAATCATCCTGCGAAATCGATTAAAGGAACATCTTTAATAATCTCTTGCATTACTCGCCGGACTAGGAGATCATTGCCGTTATGATTAAATACCCAGATGATAACTTTAAAATATTCGTTGATTCTCAGAAAGACAGATGGCTTGGAATGCCTGATGAACGCAGGAGGTGCTTCATTTGTGGCCACATAGCCAGATATCGGGGTAGAAGGTTACTTTCTACACATGGCGACATATCAATTGGTGTCGGTCTCATCACAATTAACTATGAAAATTACCCGGATCAAAAGGACCGATACCCTGTTGAGATTTACGATGATATCCGAGCCGGGAAATTCTGATTTATATATTCTAAAACCAAAAAATAATTAGGAGAGAGGAAAGTGGAACAATTTATCGAGGATTACTGGCAACTTCGTTTAGTGGCCACACAGGAACAATTGGAAATAAATAACTTTGATACTGTTATTGTTCAGTCTGCAAAAGAAGCAGCACAGTTTGTAATGGACAAAGTGCTGCCCGAAAGTCAAGCACAGTCTGTTTCTTTTGGTGGCTCCATGACACTAAATTCTACTGGCCTGATGGATAGCCTAGCAGGTGTTGATGGCCTCAAGGTCATTTCACCCAATATGCCAAATATTTCGCTTGAGGAAAAAATGGAAATAAGGCGCCAGGCACTGCTGGTCGATCTCTATTTAACAGGTTCTAATGCAGTGACAGAAACTGGTTCTCTTGTCAATTTAGACATGATAGGCAATCGTGTTGGAGCATTAACTTTTGGCCCAAAGAAAGTTGTTGTCGTTGTTGGGAGGAATAAAATCGTTCCAGATCTTGAAACGGCTATGTATCGGATAAAAGATTATGCTGCACCAACCAACGCAATGCGGCTCAGTTGTAAAACACCCTGCGTCAAGACCTCGGAATGTGCAGATTGCAATAGTCCTGGGAGAATATGTAATACCTGGACCATTACAGAAAAGTCCTTTCCTAAGGGGCGAGTCACTGTCATCCTAATAAACGAAGAACTTGGTTTGTAACTCCTCTAAAAGCAGTAAAATTAAGTTATGCACCAGCTACTGGGAAAAAGGCTTGGAGTAGATGACACAATCTCCTGATTCTGGCTGAAACAGGATGTCGTCTATTATACATTATGCATTATAAGGTATTAATGAGATATGGGACTTAATGATGATAGACACTTAGATGTTTTAAGAGAAATAGAAATCTGTCTTCGTGCAGAATATGAATTACATCCTGATTTATTGGACAACATATGCGTGTTTGGTCTTGAAAATGCCAAAATTGCCATAAAGAAAAAATACGGCTTTGCTAAAAACGAAACAGTTACTGACATGCCAAAAGTTCAAGGTATTATCAAAGCTTGTGAGGAAATTGGTTTAGCAAGAATTGATAAAGTTGACGATCTATCACTCAAAGAATATATCAAAAGAATCGAAAAAATTAAAAAATCCGTAAAGAGACACTCACAATTCGGCTCTAGAGGATACTACGATTTTATCAAAAATTACGTATAAATATGAATAGTTGCATAACAAGCCATTCCTCTGGACTTGCAAACAGCGCGGGCCAGTGAATTCAGTATTTATATTGCCAATTCTAAGATCTTTATTTCTCAAATCCCATCCAACTTATTATTGTTCCTGCACCTTCGGAGAGATACGGGAAGCACCTTCTGCTGCTGTAGAGGGCGGCATTGATTATCTTCGTTTTGGTAAGTTATTCTTTTGTTGTGATTGCCTTAAAAAATGTGTAGCAGAAGACACCGTCATCTTCTGTCGTTCTGTAGAGCCCTTTTATTCCGTCATTGAATGTCTTTTCATCGGTCAACCCTGACTCAATGGATGATTCACGGATACCTTCAATCATTGTTGTGAAGGTGTTTTTAGTGAAACCCTCAACTAACTGCGGCTTACTTGCATCAACATAGACCATTCGTGGAGATACATGAACCGAACGGAATCCTGCTGCTCTAAGAAGGGGAAACAACTCGCGACCAATATTTGCGTTGCCGCCAGATCTTTTTTGCAGATCAACTTGGCACTGGATTGCTTTGTTCGCTGTTTCGCTGTCAGGATAGAAATAAGTCGACCCATGATCACCTTCAATAACAGTGATTGTGCCGCCGACTTTTAAGAGATTTTTCAGGCATCTTATAGCCTCAATAGGCTGTGCTAAATGTTCAAGAACGAAACAAATAAAAACGTGATCAAACGATTGGGGTTTAAATGGCAGTTTAAATATATCGCCTTGCTGGAAGCTTACATTTGAGAACCCTGCGTCCTCAATTTTTTTCTTAGCTTGAGTAACTGAACTCTCGGAAATATCAATTGAGGTGAAATGGGCTTGAGGGCTGTTTCGGGCCAAGGTTATTGTCTGTGAGCCAACACCGCATCCAGCTTCCAAAATTTTACTTCCGATTGGATATATTGTATCGGAATGAAGCAATTCCATAAGCGTGGAAGCTTGATCTTGCAAACGAATATTTTCCTTTGGGTTATAACCGTGAACATATTTCATATTTGAGTGATCAATGGTCATTCTGCTAATCAAGTTGCTATCTGGTTTTCTGAT
>JABDPQ010000688.1 GCA_013042695.1 Desulfobacterales bacterium
TCGTTCAAATAGCGTTTGATGGTTATTTGGCATTTTAAATCTTTCTACTTCAGAATCTTTGATTCTCTGTTTGACACTCTCGTTCAATTATCAGCACTAAAAACGATTTCTTATCAATCAGTCTGACTGAGCAGTCATCGGCGCATAAGTTTTGTAGAGGGTTTCCTCACCAGTTAAAGCTTCAATTTTACTCTCAATACGGGCTCTTTCTTTATTCTGTTTCCATCTATTCCAGGCATTTACAGTTTCCCATATACTGATTACCAAACAATCGCCGGGATTTTCTAAATCACATAAGGTCTTACCGGAAATATATCCGGGTTGGTGCAGCGCAAGTGCTCGAATCTGCAAGATTAAAGGAACCAAATTTTTTGCATTACCGCCTTGCTTTATCTTCCTTTTAATTAAGACTTCGATAGCCATATTACCTTCCAAATATTGAGTTTGGCATTTAATTTTACGAGGTTTGTTAGATGATCAGTTTAGACAATCAATAGGTAAAGATGGTCCTCTACTCGGCAAATAATTTGCGACACAATTTTTAAACCGGCTCTCTGTAGTTAGCATTGAGCCCAAGTCTTTCTTTGAAATTTTTCCTTCCTGTTTAAACAAAAAGACCGGAAATTACATCTGGTCTTTTGCTATATCTATCACTAAAAGCATTTTATGTCAGCAGCAACTTTCAAATCGGCACTTCGACATGTCCGGGCCGTCACAGCAGTATGTTCCGACAACACAACCGCAACTGTCTACGACATGATAACAGAAAGATTTTGCTGCAGACTTATCGCTTTTTTTCTTTTTATCTTTTTTGTCCATGTTTTCACCTCATCGTTATTCCGCATCTTTTTCCTTCTGGGTAGCATTGTGATGCAGACAACCCTTAGTTCGTTGATCATGCACAGGATTCATCAATCACGTTTGAGGTACTAAAGGAAAACTACCTGTGGTTCAGATCAACATACCTCACAATATTAAAATAACTACCATTTATTGTCAGTCAAGATAATCCACAACTAATAGCGATGAAAGTGAATCACTCAATACGTGATGATCAATATATTTAGGAATATCATCAACTCCTGAAACAGCGGTGTTTATAAATTTCCAGGTAGAGTCGGCATGGCATGGGTTCTTCCGGCCAAAAGGAGGGAAAACCAATTTTTGGCTACATGTTGGTATTCAGAATCAGATATCAAAAATGAATAATACTTTCAAATCCTTATAACAATCGTGATTAAATTTTAATTAAAAGCCACTATATTGTTATAACAGGTGAAAAGGCCAAAAATTTTTAACTTATGGATGCGACATTTATCCACTGGGGTCATAAATTTAAACATCCTGGTTCGATAAAAAAACAGCCTTCCTCAAAGGAGGTTTACCATGTACGAAAAAACAGCGCTTTGCAATAAGATAAATGAAATTTACCCAGAGATAGGAGAATGTGATAAGGATTTGAAAGTTGTGTGGGACAGTGAAAGAAATGTCTGGAAAGTCAATTTTAAAAAGGAAGGACACCGGATTAAGCACTATTTGGAAGATGAAGATGCGGCTCTGTGCATGGAAGACAAACAATGTATCGGACTCGGCATAGAGTTTGGGCAATTCCTCTAAGCTTCAACATCTGCGGCACTTTATCAAATATTCCCGAGTGGTGTTATTCCAATTTTCATGATCTTGCGATTGAATGGGTCTATTATTTAGCAGTCCTTCAGCTTCCTTTATTTGTTCATATAGCAATTCAATGCCTGTTTTGATGTCGACAGATTCGGATTGTTGGGGAATCTTTTTTAACTTTGCTTGCCTGAACACGTCTCTTTTTATCCATGTCGAATATTATCTGCCAGTTGAGATGGGCGACCGAAAAATGATGTTAAGATAGAAAAGTATGCCGCATGGTACTGTCACGCGTCCAAAGAGGCCGCCACGGAGTTTGAAACTATGTGGCCTTCTTACGAAGATTACCTTCTATAGATTTAAATTTCTCTTTTGGAGCCCCACAGATTGGGCATTTGTCTGGAACCTTTTCCTCTTCAGCTCTTTCAGCGTATGCCAACAGTCTGAAATAAGCCTTTGCCTCTCCGATAAAA
>JABDPQ010000692.1 GCA_013042695.1 Desulfobacterales bacterium
CATCATATGTGTCAAGACAGGAACGCAGCAGTCTTTCATTATAGCTAAAGAGAAGTAAATCGTTTACCCGTGAGGCTGCAATGACCAGCTGATCATTTACAGGAATTCGTTTTATTATATATCCACCATAGCTGGAATTTGTACTGTTTCTCGTGGCTGGGACAATGTTTGAAGTAATGTCAAGCAGTCTTGCAGAGTGTTTCGGTCGTGCCAGTATGACGATGTTGTCAAGCAGTTGCTGTTGAACGGTGCTCGATGTGTGTTCACCAAATGGAAAGAGAGCAATGGTTAATTCCTTTCCAAAGAGCTCCTTCAGGAGAGGATCTGAGGTTAATTTCTTAAGTTCTTGCTCGACATACGCTACCGTTTCTATGTCGATGATATCAAAGTCAGTATCTTTGGCAATTTGAATATAATTTATATTTTCAAGAACTTTTCCAAGTCGAGACGTGCGAAACGAGTCAATTTTTTCTGCAAGGTCATAGTGCGTCACCATTGCCAAGACATCGGGATTGATAAAAGACTCAGGTCTTGTTTGGTGAGGCAGATGGGGTGTGAACAGATAAAGCATGAACAGAAAGAGAAAGAAAAGCGGGATACCAACGAATACCTGTCTCATAGCATATAAAGAAATATCATTTTCAGTAGATTATGCGCTGATCAGGCAGCACTTCGACGAAATTGAACCGCTTCAGCGACATGTTGGAATAGTATATTTTCGCTGTTTTCCATATCCGCTATTGTTCGTGAGATTTTCAGAATACGGTGATAGGCGCGAGCTGATAATCCCAGCCTTTGAACGCTTTTCTCAAGAAGCATTCTTGATTTATCACATATTCTACAAATCTGGTCGATTTCTTTTGCCCCCATGAGACCATTGGCATGAATTCCTGGAAATTTTTGAAAACGACGTTCTTGCACTTTCCTTGTTTTATTTACGCGATCACGAATTTGACTTGAACTGTCGCCTTTTTCTAATCCATTGAGTTGCTTAAATTTTATTCCAGCTATTTCAAGGTTCATGTCTATCCTGTCCAGCAGTGGTCCCGAAATTCTGCTCAGGTACCTTCGGATCTGTAGATCGTTGCAATGACACTCATTCACTCGATCACCATAAAAGCCACAAGGGCAAGGATTCATTGCAGCGACCAGCATGAAGCGCGAAGGAAAGGTTATACTCGTTTGAGCTCGGGCAATGGTTACCAAACCGTCCTCAACTGGTTGACGAAGAACCTCAAGAACATGTTTTTTAAATTCAGGTAATTCATCAAGAAAAAGAACTCCGTTGTGAGCCAGAGAAACTTCACCAGGACGGGGAATAGTACCGCCACCAATTAATCCGGCATCTGATATTGTGTGGTGAGGAGCTCGAAACGGTCGACATAAAACTAGAGCTGAATCTCGATTATTATAATCTAAGACACTGTAAATTTTTGATGTTTCAAGCTTCTCCTCATTGTTCAGATCTGGAAGAATGGAGGGCAGCGCCTTGGCAATGAGCGTTTTACCCGCTCCTGGCGGTCCTTTTAACAAAACATTATGCATCCCCGATGCAGCAATCTCAAGAGCGCGCTTAGCATTGCCCAGCCCTTTAATATCGCTAAAGTCAGTAGAGTATGAAGGAGGGGCAAGGGGTTTTACTTTTGCGTGAAAAAAAACCATTGGCTGTCGTCCACTGAGAATCTCAACGATCTCGTAGAGTTTTTCAACAGGAAGTATGTCTAAATTTTTGATGAGTGCTGCTTCTTCAGCATTTTCCTGTGGCAGTATAAGTCCTTTGAGACCGTTATTCAGCGTTGAACAGGCGATGGGCAGAGTTCCACGGACTGGTCTTACAGAACCGTCTAACGATAATTCCCCGACAATGGCATAGCGATCAAGACTCTGTTGTGGGATGATTTCACCGGCAGCAAGAAGACCCAAGGCAATCGGCAGGTCAAATGCAGTACCTTCTTTTTTAAGATCACCGGGTGCCAAGTTCACCGTAATTCTACGGCTGGGAAATTTATAACCACTATTTATTATTGCAGATTTAACTCTATCCTTGCTTTCCCGAACAGATCCATCAGGCAACCCAACTGTGGTGAAAGAGGGTAATCCGTTGGCAATGTCTACCT
>JABDPQ010000693.1 GCA_013042695.1 Desulfobacterales bacterium
GGACGGCCCATAACTATTTTTTTAAATGGCCGCCACCGCTCCTTTAGTGTCCTGATAGATCCTAATGCCGATACATATTGCTGCAGATCGTGCGACTGTTCCATAAAGAACATGTGCGTTGGCTGTACGATAATTGTTTCATAACCATCTTCCCGCAGATCGCCGATGGTGGAAATGATGTTTTTTACTTCAAGAATTTCTCTTGGAATTCCCTTCTGCAGCCACTCTTCAGGGTCTTGACGACGCTCTTTCCAGACAGATCGAATAATGTTTGAGGTAAAGGTCAGACGAACCTCAGTCTGAGGGAATGCTGCTTTGATCTTGCTAACGATGTTGGTAATTGACGAGAGCGCCTCGGGTACTGTGGTGCCAAAGCTGGCAACCACAATTGCTGTTTTTTCAGGAGAAGATGGCGTCATGCCAGCTGCGGCGCTTACGGGACGTGGATCAAATGATAGTAGCTGAATAAGAAGGAGCAGTGCAACAAGGCCTCTGGTCTTGGAAAGCGTTTTTGAGCTAGTTATTTTAGGTTTTGGTTTGTCTGGAGACAGACATTTCCGGATAACGATCTGAAATGTATCCCAATCTTTAGTTGCCAGAGCGCATTGTTTGGTAAAAGCGATTTCTTTTCTGCCCATTGCTACCTCCTTACCGATGGTTGTCAAGCTCAGGGCATGTAAAAAGGCCCCGAGCCCAATTTAATGATCTGGGGGCCCTGTTCACCACAGATACGTATCGACGATCCCAATTCCGCGGGGATATGCCAGATTAAATACCAAGGCAGGTCTTCTGACTTCCGGTTCATCCTCTGCGCTGCGCCTTCCCGATAATCTATCAGTGGCTGTTGCAGCGTTTGTCCCCGGTTACAGCGGCGGGCCCGCTCCCGATTTTCACGGGATTCCCTTTTATGTCTTGGTGACACCTTGATGTCAGGATAAATAAACGAAATTATATCCGCAGTCAACGGGTATTATGTGGTACCCATGGGTAGATCAAATTCTTTTCTTTACTTACGCGGCTGCCTGAAGGGCTCCGGATATGCCAACATAATTCTTTTCAATCTGCAGTTGCAAAGTAGGAAGGTATGGCCTATCTTAACTGCATGTGTGCGGGAGCTCGTTTAAGGCGGGCTGAGAGGGGTTGGCATTGAGACCCGACCGTTTGACCTGAACCGGTTAATGCCGGCGGAGGGAGCAACTTTACCTTTTAGCCGTCTCCAGTCAGGAGGTGGCTATTTTGTTTTGTGACTCTTCCCTGGAAAAACGACTATCTTCCCACAGGAATTGTTTGAGAATGATGTTGTCCTGCGCACGTTTTATGTGCCAGGAAACGTTCTTGAATTGTATGTTAGCTGATCATAACCCCGGAGGTGAGTAATGAAACAAACTTTGTTTTGCCTGCTGCATCTGTTTCTCTTTGTTTTTATTGTTTTCGACACTGTCATTGCAGAAGAAAAGACCATCACCTTGATGACGCATGATAGTTTCAATGTCAGTCAGGAGGTGATTGGCATCTTTGAAAAGCAACACGGGGTGAAGGTTCGTTTTCTGAAAGCGGGTGATGCCGGAGTCGCTTTAGTTCAGGCCATACTTTCTAAAGAAAACCCATTGGCTGATGTTTTTTTCGGAGTTGACAATACCTTCCTGTCACGCGCGCTGGAAGCAGATATTTTCGAACCATACCAGTCACCCCTGCTGCAGACAATTCCGCAGCAGCTGAAGCTGGATAATCAGAATCGTTTGCTGCCGGTTGACTATGGCGATGTCTGCCTCAACTACGATAAAATATGGTTTCAAAAAAACAATATTGCTGTGCCAACTGATATCGGTGATTTAATCAAGCCGGAATATAAAGGATTGACTGTCGTCCAAAATCCAGCGACTTCATCTCCCGGTATGGCCTTTATGCTTGCGACGATTGGCAAATTTGGCGAAGAAGGCTATCTTGATTTCTGGGCAAAACTTCGTGAAAACGGGGTAATAGTCGCCAATGGCTGGGAAGATGCCTATTATGGCCATTTTACTTCAGCTTCCAAGGGTGACAGGCCGATCGTCGTCAGCTATGCCTCCAGCCCGCCAGCAGTTGTCTTTTATGCAGATAAACCGCTGACAGAAGCACCCACTGCTGCAGTTGTTACCGCCAACAACGCCTTCCGGCAGATCGAGTTCGTGGGTATATTGAAAGGTACTAAAAAGGTGCAGCTTGCCAGAAAACTGGTCGATTTCATGCTTGATACGACGTTTCAGGAGGATATTCCACTGCAGATGTTCGTCTTTCCGGCTAACCCCAAGGCAACCCTGCCTGAGGTTTTTCAAAAATATGCAGTGGTTGCCGAGAAACCTGCAACAGTTGATCCCGAAGACATAGAAGCAAAAAGGGACAAGTGGATTGAAGCATGGACAAATACAGTCATCCGCTGAACACCGCGAACTAATCGTGGCGAGGGAGAGCATGCGGTGAAATATTCCAGAACCTTGGCTCTGTGGCTGTTGTTCTCCCTGCCACTTACCTTTTTAATTCTTTTCTATTTTTATCCCCTGGTAAAAATAGTTCTGGCAAGTTTCTTAGCTGATGGAACATGGGACATAAGCCGATTGGGCAGTTTGATCAGCACACCGGCGTATGCGAGGATTATCTGGTTTACGATCTGGCAAGCGGCGCTATCAACAATAATTACGCTTATCCTCGCCTTACCCGGGGCCTTTATATTTGCGCGGTACCAGTTTTACGGCAAGAACCTGCTCCAGGCCTTGATGACAGTGCCATTCGTAATGCCAACCGTCGTAACTGCAGCAGCTTTCAGAGCTCTGCTTGGACCGAATGGTTTAGTAAACGATTGGCTCATGACAGGCTTTAACCTCGCTCATCCCCCAATCAGAATTGACCAGACGATAACCTTTTTCCTCCTTGCTCATGTGTTCTATAATTACTCTCTGGTACTGAGAATTGTTGGCAATTTCTGGGCCGGCCTTGATCCAAATGTGCGTGAGGCGGCCAGGATGCTTGGAGCGTCCCCGTGGCAGACCTTCAGAAAGATCACCCTGCCTCTTTTGATGCCAGCAATAACCTCAGCGACACTGCTTATATTCATATTCTGTTTTACCAGTTTCGGCGTAATTCTCATTCTCGGAGGTCCTGGCTATGCAACTATTGAGGTGGAAATTTATCGCCAGGCAGTGCAACTTTTTAATTTGCCTATGGCAGCGACGCTGTCTCTTATTCAGATAGCCATCAACTTCCTACTCATGTGGCTTCATGCAAAACTTGGTACCCGATCGCATCTCTCTTTTTATGGTGATACGGTCTCAGGTCTTACGAGTAAAGCAAAAAGGTGGACGCAAAAAGCAATTATCAGCTTCAATCTTCTTTTTATGCTCATCCTGTTAGTTACCCCATTACTGGCCTTGCTACTTCGATCAATTACCGGTGAAGACGGCTTGACGCTCTCGTATTATACCGCTCTTTTTGCCACCCATTCACACTCTGTTTTTTTTGTAGAACCTATTGCTGCGGTAAAAAATAGTCTTTATTTTGGTCTTGCCACCATGGTCTTTGCGGCTTTGCTCGGGCTGCTTGCCTCAACCTTTCTGGCATCATCAAAAACGAAAGGGGTTTCGTTCTGGGATGCATTGATTATGCTGCCGCTGGCCACTTCTGCAGTAACGCTTGGTTTTGGATATATTATTACCCTTAACAAGCCGCCGCTGAATCTTCGTGATTCAGTCCTTCTGGTAATAATCGCCCATACGTTAGTCGCTTTTCCATTTGTGGTTCGCTGTATTTTACCAAGTCTCAGGCAAATCCCACGAACCCTTAAAGAAGCGGCCACCCTGCTTGGTGCCTCTCCCTTGCAAGTGTATCGGCACATCGATATACCAATTATCAGTCGCGCAATTGTGGTGGGCGGACTCTTTGCTTTTTCAATCAGTATGGGCGAATTTGGGGCATCAGCATTTGTTACCCGGCCTCATACACCGACAATGCC
>JABDPQ010000695.1 GCA_013042695.1 Desulfobacterales bacterium
AGGTCAGGAGAAAATAGTGCTCTGCGCCGGGTACTGATTACTATTGCCTTGCTTGCAATGGTTGCAGTTATTGGCGGAGTTGGCTGGTGGTGGTATCTCTCTGGAGCAAAGCAGGTAGAACCGTCCATTGCAGCCAAGGATGACCCAGCCACACCATCCATGAACATTCAACAGCAAGAAAAAGCTCTGCCAGCTGTTACGCCGCCGCAACCCCAAACACTGCCACCGCCTCCTCAACCGCAATCACTTCCGCCAACCCCGCCATCTCAGATACCGGCAGCTGAGGTACCTCCGACGAAATCACCTGTCGTCGTTCAATCTCAACCCGATGAACCGCCTGCTCAAAAATCGGAAACACCATCAATTATTTCAGCAATTCCACTTCTGCAAGACCTTCCATTTGGTTCTCAGGCCGCAATTCCTGAAATGAAATTTAGCGGTCATGCCTATTCCCCTAACCCTGACCTGAGAATGATCATGGTCAACACCTCCATTGCCCGCGAGGGAGATATGATCACTGCGGATGTCAGGCTGGTCGAAATTACTGAAAACGGGCTGATTATGATTTTTAAAGATACGCTTTTCAGGGTTGATCTTTTCTAGCCCAAATATTTCGCGAGCCTTGCAGGCCCATGTGCGGCGTTGTCAAGGGATTGCGGTAGATAACTACAGCTGCACCCTTGATGCCTTGCGCATAAACCCGCCAGACTCGCGAAATTTTCGGGCTGAGATTATTGAGATGAGCCATATATCTATAGTATTATTAATTAATTAAACACATCAACATGCGATATTACTGGTGTGATCATTTGCTCCTGAAATAAATATCACGCAGCTATTCCAGCCTAAGCATCTGCAAAACAATATTTCACAAACTAAATTGTTCTATGGCTTTCTGACATAAATGTTCCCCAATTGGCTGGGCCGATGTGGCTGCAGGTGAAGGGGCATTGCAAACATGCAATGAACGTGCTGAGTGGGCAAAAAGAAAATCATGCACCAAACTGCCGTCGCTCAGCACAGCTTGGGCTCGTATCCCGGCAGGATACGGTTTAAGATCTGAGTGTGTGAGCTCCGGACAATATTTCTGCACCCGTTGCAGATAGCCTGTTTTATATATCGAGTCACGCATTTCAGCGAGTCCCGATCGAAGGTTATCTTTGAGTACTCGCCAAAATCCTGGAAATCGAAGCATCTGAACCACATCAGAGACATTAAAGTTGAAACGACCGTAGCCTTCACGCTTCCACCCCAATACCGCATTAGGCCCCACGGTGACACTGCCATCAATCATCCGGGTGAGGTGAACACCGAGAAATGGCAGCTCCGGGTCCGGTATTGGATAAATAAGATGTTTAACGATTGCATTATGTTCCTTGTCAAGTTTATAGTACTCGCCTCGAAACGGTATGATGTTGAAATCAATATCTATATGCATCATCTTGGCCAACCGGTCTGCCATAAGGCCGCCACAGACGACAAGATGCGCTGCCTGAACAATATCATTTTCAAGATATACGGATATTGCATCTGGTTGTTCATCGATTCCCTTGACCTCACACTGCAATCGTGTCTCCCCGCCAAGACGCGTGAAACAGTTCGCCATCTCCCGTGTTACGAGCCGATAATCAGTAATGCCGGTAGCCGGCACATAGAGTGCGCCAACACCTCTGATGCTCGGTTCATGGTTAATCAATTCCTGTTCGCTCAGCCGCTCAACGTTTATCCTGTTTTCAGCACATCGAGCTTCAAGAGCAGTCATCCGCTCATATTCTGATTCCTCAGTTGCAACCAGAAGCTTGCCACACTGCTCAAAGGGAAGGTCAAATTCTTTACAAAATGCAAACGTTGCAGCAGCGCCGCGTCGACAGAAATCAGCCTTGAGGCTGCCGGGCTGATAATATACCCCGGCGTGAATTACACCGGAGTTGTGCCCTGTCTGATGATGGGCTATTTGGGCTTCCTTCTCAACGAGCAATATCGATGCTTCAGGCAGACGCTCCTGCAGTTTCCAGGCAGTAGCAATGCCGACAATACCGCCTCCTATGACAATGATATCGTAGTGTTTCATAGCTTTTCCGTTTATCGAGTAATGACCAAAAACATAAGCATCCTTGCTTGAAATCAAACCGATATGACAAAGTATTTTCTCTTTTCACCGCGGATAACAGCCACGATAGAATCGATGTCATAGAGATGAGGGCAGGAGAAATGTGGCAACAATTTGGTTAGGTTTCAACGACGAGAAACGGCAGTTCAAAAAACGCATTTTAGCAACTTTGTTATCAGGGGGTATGACAACACCTAGTATGGTACGATATCCAAGCCAAAAAGTCGTATCAGCAGACCGTAGGTAAAACCCCACACGTAATAATCCTTCAGATGATAGACGGGGTAGTTTCTGCCAGGATATACCTCAACTGTTGAATGGTTATTCTCATCAGAAAACAAGGAGACATCAAGCCAAAGAAAACTCTTGATTTCTGCTGGCTCAATGGTAATTGAAGGCCGCATGGCGAGTTCAAATAAAAATGGCTGTACCAGAATTGGTGCTTTGACATTTCTGCCAGCCAAGGTTGGCGGCAATTCTTTAACAAGTAAATCTGCTTTAAGTGCGATGCCCGTCTCCTCAAAAGTTTCCCGAACACAGGTGTCAAAGAGAGAGACATCTTGGCCTTCTTTTCTACCCCCAGGCAACGCATAGTGGTTCGACCAGGGATCTTTGTGGCTTTTGTTTCTTCTCAACAACAATATGCTCTCTGGTGACTCGAGACATTTGATAATGGCCACTGCTGCCCGGGGGCAGGAGGCAATCACCGGCGCAGGTGAAGGTGTTAGCTGGTCATTCATGCACAATAAACGGTTACCTGGAAGTTTGCTTAAATCATATAAGGTGAATTTGACATCAGGGCTATTTAAGAAGATCTGCAAGCTCTTCGGGGGTCAGAAGCGAGGTAAGGTTTGCATCGTTTTGAGTTCGAAAAGACCGGCGATCACCACCTTTTCTTCGATCAACCCCAATACGGGGTTTAGTAACAGAACGAATCCATCTTTTTAAAGAGCGTTTTGCACCGCTGGCTTGACTGCGCGGGTCTGTCCGACGCTCAATACTGACACGGCGGTCTCCCCGCACCCGCCGACATCGCCCTTTTTTGGGGTAATCGGTGTCAGATTCTATAGTATTTGGAGATCCAGGCATTACGTCTTATGTGGCTTTTAATGGTAAGTCTTTCACCTATCTGAGAGCACATCATTTATACAAAGACTATCAATGAGACCCATAGCGTCAAATAACAATAACTTATATTTGCAATCTTCATCGTTTTTATAATAATATCAATGTATCTGAACATTTTTGATAATATTTCTCAAATAAGGCTCAGATTGGTAGTTTTTTATAAATTGATGGTCTATAGTTGCCGATACTAAATAGTACCATATTTTATATCGTTGGCCTGTATTTATATATCGTTCCCTGATATGACGTGCATTAATGAGTTGGATTGATGACAGAACGCGATTGAACAGAGCTCAGCTCCTTTGATCTTTGTTTCGTATTATCTATATCTTAGTTGTCTTGTAAAATTTAGTTTGGGTATAAAATCATGCAAAAAAACATCAAAAAATACCTGCTCCTCGAACAACTCGAAGAACGTATCTTTCTTGATGCTAATCCCATAGCAGCAGTAGAGCCGATTGATCCGATTGATGACCCGGCTGCTGAGCTCATCCCAGTCGTACCTCCACAGATTGAGTCTCAGGATTCAGTGACAGCGGAACCAGAGACAACCTCCGAAAACAGCGAGCAGGAGACGGCTGCAGAACCAAACGAACCTGATGGCGCATCACTGGAGACCACAACAGCGGTTCAGCAAGAAGGTGGTGATGAGGTTCAATCGGCTGTAAACGAAGAAGCAAGTGAAAGCGTCCCTCCATCTTCAGATGAAGAAGCTGATATCGGCGACACCATTATCGCCGAATCAGATATTGACATACAGGCTGCTGAAACTGAAATAGCAGAAGAAAGCTCTTCTCCGGAACAAATTACACCTGAGTCAAGCGACCCATTCGAGCTTGACAACACAGCTGATATAACCCCAGTCGAAGCCATTGATCCGATGATCGGTGAGGATTTCACCTTCACGGTCTCTCTTGATAATACCACTGGCGGAACCCTATACGGACCTTACATTGATCTTTATATGCCAACAACCGGGGATGACGGAGACGACGGCGTTTCATTTGTTGATGCCACCTATCTCGACACTCCGGTAAACGCCACAGTCCAGATTTTCGACAGCGGCGGTGAAGTCGTCCACCCCTATGCGGTAGATGTTGTTACTGGAAACCCTCTCATCATCACTGGAGGTACACCGGGAGATACATACATCACCCTGGAAATGCCGTTTGGCTCCTTTACTCCAAACCAGCCTGCAGCCGAGATAGAGGTAACAGCACATATTGATGAATACAGGCAGGTAGATGGAGCGGGCGGCAGCGCCGAGGACTTTGATATCCAGGTGTATACCGGCTATAGATATGGCAGCGATTCACTCGATAACCCTGCTTCTAATCCACCAGTCAATCCAACATTGGTTGAAACGCAAACTTTCCGTCCTGAAGTGATTCGGTTTGAAAAACAATATTTAGGCTCCGAACAGGAACTTGCCACCGGCCCCAACTACCCTGAGCAATATCAGGTCACTATCGACATCGCCACAGGCCAGACAATCAGCAACCTGCAGCTAACTGAGAACTTGCCAAACGAAATTTTTTATCTGGGCAACAATACTGTCAGAGTCAATGGAGCTACGACCGGTTTTTCCGTTACTTCACCCAATCCAACAGGTAACGGTGAAGGCATTTTTACCAACGGCATTCTGACAATCGCGCTTGACAGTTCCGTGACTGGTGGAACGCTTGCAGGCGGTGAGCCGCGGACAGACGACGTTGTTATTACTTTCGATTTTTATGTGCCCCAATATTACGCTGACGGGGTAACACCGATTCTTAATCCAGCCACCGGCGATGATGCCATAGGCCTGACTGAAGACCGTGAAGTCATCAATGACGTTCAGGTCACAGGTGACTGGATACCAACCGATCCACGCGATAGACCTCTTGATGGGTCACCGATTCAGATTAGTATGGATGCGGAAGTGAACAGCGACGGCATCATTTCACCTACGCCGAGCAGAGACGAGGTATTTGATGCCGAGGCCATTGCCATCCAGAAGACGGTGGGACTGGCAGCAGGAGGTGACACGGGGATCATTGGGGGATACAATCCCGGTGATATTGTTCAATATACCCTCACCTTCCAGGTTTCTGACTATTTCAACTTCGGCGAAATTCTGATTGATGACATCCTGCCTGACGGTCTCGAGCTCCAGACCACCGGGTCCTATGCACCGACCTTTTCCATCCTGGACGAGACAGCGGTGGATGGTTCGGGTAATCCTCTCCCATGGGCGGGCACTTGGGATGTGGGAACCAACCTGACCACCACTACCCAGGCTGATGACGATACCGAACTCCATTTTGACGTTTCAGCGGCAATCATTGCGGCAGCCGGGGTGGACGTGGACGGTAATCCACTGGAAGACGGTATACTCCAGGGTGATCTCTATGGCAATACTGACCTGGATAATCCAGCCACCGGTACCATCACCTATTACGCGCTGATAAAAGACGAGTACGTGAGTACCGGAGTGGGAGACAGTTCCGGTCCCGGTGACGTCTCTGTTGACCAAGGCGACCTTTTTACCAATAGCGTCGATATCGAAGGCCAGATATACGGAGATGACGGTGCAGGCGGCCTTACAGCCACAGGTTTTGGCCTTGACCAAGACGATTCCAGCGCCTCTTTCCAGATCGAGGTTGGCGGTGTCACCAAACAGATTTATGCTATCAACGGCAACACGGACCTGAGTGTTTTCACCGATCCGCAGGGTCGTTTACATATGCAGCCTGGTGACACGGTAACCTACCGGCTGCAATATCAGATGCCGACCAGTGAATTTGAATCATTCAGGCTTGACGATTATCTACCTCTACCTGCCCATGATGCAGGGGAAATAACAATTACCACGGTGGACACTGCGGAATCGAGTATACCTCCTGCAGCCGGCTTGGCATACCTGCATCCGGATGATACCTTTTCAGAGACGTTCACTTCTGAAGTAATCACGATCGAAACAAACACCACCGGCGGTGAAAACAGAATTAGCTTTGTCTATGACGAGCATGACAATGCCATAGCACAGGAGACATTTATTGATATTCTCTTCACGGTTACCGTCACTGATGAGCCATTTGCAGATGGTCTCTATCTTACCAACCAGGTTCGTGCGATTGAGAACGGCACCCCCGGTATCTCATCGGCGTCTGATGGCATTATTCAGATCGTCCTGGATGAGCCGGACCTGGAAATAACCAAGGGAATTGTTGAAAGTGATAATGATGCTGACATTTACTCAGCCAATGCAAATGTGCACACCTATTTTACCGAACCAGGCAGCAGCACAGGCATAAACAGCTCCAGATTGGAACAGAGTATCTCCTCCGACTGGTTGGACTCTAACGACATTAATACCAATGTTGCAAATCTTGATGCCGGTGACACAGTTACCGTCGCAATCATCGCAGAAAATAGTGGTAATGCCGATGCCTTTGACGTTACCTTGACCGACGCCTTGCCACTTGGATATGCTTATGTCGCCTCCAGTTTGCAGGCCACCGACGGTAATGGTATTCCCTTAGCCTACAGTGGCGCTGATTCTGATTTGTTTGGAGCAGGCATAACTATCGACGATACCGCCGACCAGGGATCAATTGATGGCTATGATCCGACCTCTGGAACCAACATCATTGTCATAACCTATGATC
>JABDPQ010000696.1 GCA_013042695.1 Desulfobacterales bacterium
TCCAAACTCCATGAAAACAATTCCATTTTCGCCAAATTGCGAATCAAGGATAATTTCCGCCTGACTGGTTGAAACAGCCGTAAGAAGAGAGTAGAGAAATGTAAAAAGAATATTTTTTATTTTATTATTCATTAGTTATCTTCTAATTTGGTTGGGCTTTTATTCTGCTTCCCTCGAGAAACAACAACTGTTTTAACGTAACTAATCTCGCCCCGGTGAAATCATGTACAAATCATCACACCTTCGCCCACCATGAAAAATATCTAACTGATCATTTGATTCATCTCAAATATAGGCAGCAAAATCGATAAAACAATTAACCCAACAGCAAGACCCATGCCAACAATCATAATCGGTTCAATAAGCGATGTCATCCCAAGTACTGCCGCTTCGACATCTCTTTCACTGGCATCGGACACCTTTGCCAGCATTTCCTCTAGTTGCCCGCTTCGCTCGCCGACTGCTACCATCTGTACAAACATCGGCGGAAACCAGGGTGAGCCGGAAAAGGCATTTGCCATACTTCTGCCTTTATTAATATCCTCAATTGCCTGATCAATAACTTGGCTGATATGGCTATTGTCAATTATTCGTTTGACAATTTCCAAAGACTCAATTATGCCGACACCGCTACCAAGCAAGCTCTCCATCGTTGAGGAGAACCTGGCGAGAATCGCCTTTCGCATAACTGCGCCAAGAATCGGGGCGCGGAGTTTTACCAAATCCCATGCCTGCTTTCCTGATTTTTGTCGGATAGCAAGCTTTATTAAAAAAAACAATCCAATACATAAGATCAGTACTGCCCACCAGTATTGTTGAAGAAATGAACTGACGCTGATCAAGACAACCGTCGGCCATGGCAGCGCCTTTTCCATTTCCTCAAATACTTGGGTAATGTTGGGTACAACATAGGTAACTAAAATGAATAAAATTCCCATGCCGACAATTGCCATAAAGGCAGGATAGATCAATGCGGCCCGCAGACGCGCCAGCAAGGCCTCCTGCTTCTCCCCAAAGTCGGCAAGCCTGGAAAGCACTCTGTCAAGTGATCCTGAAGCCTCACCAGCTCTAACCATGTTAATATACATGTTTGGGAAGAGCCGCTGGTATCGTCCCAAACTTTGGCTCAGCGTTTCTCCCTCACTAATCGATTCTTTGAGTTGCGCAACAACCTTTTTAAAAGATGAATTTTCCGCCTGTTCGATGATGCTGCTCAGTGCCGTGTCAAGGGGTATTCCTGCACCGAGAAGGGTCGCAAGCTGCCTGGTCATAACATGAACTTCACCAGGTTTAATCCGATCAAAAATTGATAACTGTGAGAGACTGCCTTTATCTGCCCCTCCGGATTTGGTCTTGGTTTGTCTTATTTTGACGGGGTATTTATCTGAGGATCGTAGACGATTTCTTACTGCGGACTCACTCTCCGCATCCATAATACCTCTATCCGTCTTGCCGTTACTCAGTAACGCCTCATACTCATAAACCGGCATTTTTCACCCTGCGCTGATGTGATCAGTATTCATCATAGACATTGTAGAATACACAATTGTGAACCATTGGCAAAGAGAAGAGAAAAAGAGTAAGCAATTAAAACTTCTGACAATCAATTATTAAAGCATGTCAACATGTTGCAGCTGCATTCAGCATTGTTTGTAACTGAAACTGCAATGGTACTTGGCTTTTATCCGTGAACTGTTACTGCAATTCAAGGTTATGTTTGATTTTTTAGCTCTTGTAAGAGCTCCGCCTCCAGCTCATTGCGCAGAGAATAAGCAAGACTTTTTGTATTGAGCTCTACATGATCATACGTCAGGAGATCACCCTTTTTTACCGGTTTAATCATTCGAGCCCGACCCGTGAGGCCAAGCGGCAGAGCATTTTCAGACACACTATCGTGCGCACGCTTGAGCTTGCCAAAAACCGTATACCCCCCTTCACCATCCAGAATATCCCCTGGGTTGAGGTCTTTTTTGGCAATTGAGGAAACATCGGCTAGAAATTGCTGCGCATATCCGGTAGCCTCCTTTCTGAGCACGGCAGAGGCAGCACTAATTCCAAGCTCAAGCCCGATGAAGTGATATGGCCGGTACAGGGCTGAATATTTGCCGCTTGCATCGGTTTTCATGCCGTATTCCTGAAAACATCGCTCAACATAGCTGGTTGGTGCTTTAAAGACAACATAGACGCCCCACCTGAGATCTCTGGCAACAGGTGTTCCATCCCTTTTTTCACTGGCGATGACTTCAACAGTTCCAGTGTGTTCGAGAATACCTCCATCGACTTTTGGTTTAAGTACATCTGAAAGATCATCAATAGCAACCGGTGGGAATTCTAAACCGACCTTCTGGGGGAGTAAGCCGGAACCGTTTGCCACAGCACACATTTCGATAGCAGATTTGCTGCCGTCAAGAAAAGAATTAAACATCTGGGCATTATAGTCACCATCGGCGACCCGCTCCTCACTAAAGCCATAGTAGCCCCATACCGTTTCAGGCGTAGAATAATGATACTCCGGCTGATATCGTGTTCCTTTGCCGGCACAGACAACTTCAAAGCCAACCGTTCGCGCCCAGTCCAATTGTTCAGCGATTAACGCCGGTTGATCACCATAAGCCATCGAATATACTACTCCCTGTTTCTGGGCCCTTCTCGATAGAGACGCTCCGAGGAGACAATCGGCCTCGACATTGACCATAACCACGTGTTTTTGAGCATCGATTGCCCTGGCTGCATGTATCGTCCCTACTTCCGGGTTTCCGGTGATCTCAAGTATGACGTCAATATCCGCATTTATCAGCTCCAATGCA
>JABDPQ010000697.1 GCA_013042695.1 Desulfobacterales bacterium
GTTTATATCGCCTATAGAACCGGCAAAAGTAACTTGGGCAACCGTTGACAAGGGAACAAGTTGGCCGCTTGGTGTCGGCAGCATGAGTTCATGAAGAACATCTACTACTTTGCGATCAGCTTCATCAAGTTGCACGGTGATGTCATAATCATCATCTCCTTCCCGATAAGAGGAAACTTCAAGTCCGTTGTAAGCACTTTTAAGGGCGAAGCCAATCATGTCTGTGGTCATACCGAAAAGGGCAGCTTTTTGCCGATCAACGACAACCTGTACCGAGGGAATACCTTCAACGTAATCGTCACGAACATCTTCAACGTGCGGGATGGTAACAAGGACATCTTTAATTTTTTTAGCTATTTCTCCAAGTACAGCAAAATTACTCCCGGCTATTTCGATATTGATGGGTGACCCTGTCGGTGGTCCTTCTTCTTCTTTGGCTATGGTTATCTTTCCTCCAGGAATATTGCTTACTCGCTTACGGATCTCTTCAACATCGATTTGAGAAGAACGCCAGCGGTCCTCAATCTCTACAAATCGTACCCCCGCATGATTTGGCGTGTTTGCTGCGAACGCTGAGCCGCCGCTTGATTCCACCGTGCCCTTTATATAAATACTCTCGATGTTTTTAAGATCACTGGGCCCAGAGAATGTTCTGCCCTCTCCCATATCATGCTCCTTTACAGAAAGGGCAGAAAGAGGGGTCGCATCATTTTCAGCTGGTGAGCCGTCAGCGCTTGTTTTTATGCCGGATAAGACATATTCAACTCGTTGAATTATCTGATCCACATAGTCAATATCGGCACCCTCCGGAACATCAACGTTGACGTAGATTCCTTTTGGGTCAATGTCAGGGAAGAATTCAACAGGCTTCTTGAGACCCACAATCAAGAGCCATCCCTGGAACATCAGGACGAGGACACAAAAAGCGATTCCGATAATGGCAAATGGCGTCTGCAGAGCATGGGATAATAGTCTGCTGTAGCGGGTGAGCAGGAATCCTTTTATCTCAACCGGTTTTTCAATGCCGTTCATGGTTTTTTTCTTATCAGAATTCTTTGAGCCAGATGTGTCTTTGGGAGTTTTTAGTTTCATGAAAATCGAGACCATTGCCGGATTAATGACCATGGCGACAAAAAGACTCGATGACAGCGTGATAATCAGAGTGAGCGGCAGATAACTCATAAACTCACCCATGATACCCGGCCAGAACAGCATTGGCGAAAAAGCGGCGAGTGTTGTCAGGGTCGAACCCATAACCGGGTAGGCAACTTCCGAGGTGGCTTTCATGGCGGCTTCCACCTTACTCGCCCCCTGTTCCATAAATCTGTAGGAGTTTTCGACGATAACGATGGCATTATCAACAAGCATGCCAAGCGCCAGAGTGAGGCTGAACAGGACGACCATGTTCAGGGTGATGCCAAGAACATAGAGAACAGAAAAAGAGAGCAGCATTGAGAACGGGATAGCCAGACTGACCAGGAGCGCATTTCTAATACCCATAACCAGGAAAATAACCAAGAGCACCAGAACAAGGCCCGAGAGTATGTTGTTTTCCAGGTCAGCAACCATGTTTTTAATATCCCGGGATTTATCCATTACCTTGGTAATTTCGGTTCCCAGAGGCCAGGAGAGGCGATCATTTTCTATGATCTCGTCAACTGCATCGCTTATCTTGATAATATTTTCCCCTGAGCGTTTTTTTACCGCTATGTTGACAGCATCCCTGCCATTGAGTCGAGATCGGGATGTTTCCTCCTTAAAATCATCGACTACTCTGGCAACATCCTTGAGATATACCGGTTCACCTTCATACATGGTGAGGATGAGACCATATATTTCTTCAGGAGTGGAAAACTCACCTGGGACTCTGAGCTGGAAGCGACCGTTTCCGAGCCGTATGGTGCCCCCAGAGGTATTCCGATTTTCACCATAAACAACCGATTGGAAGTTATTTATTGTCAGCCCGTAATGAGCGAGCTTCTCAGAGTTGACTTCAACCCTGATTTCTCTTTCAAGCCCACCGGTAACATCGACTTCGAGAACCCCGGTAATCGCTTCAATCTCATCTTCGAGCTTGTCGGCTATCTTTTTCAAGCAGGGCAGTCCGCATGTTCCAGATAAGGAGAAGACGACAATTGGCATTTCGGAAAAATTTACTTCAAAAACTGATGGGTCATCCTCGAGGTCTGCTGGCAAATCTCCAAGAGCTTCATCTACCTTATCCTTGACGTCTTGAAGGACCTGGTCTATGTCTGTGCCCGTGACGAATTCTATATTTATTGAAGAAAGTCCCTCAGAGCTTACCGACTGAATCTTCTTGAGACCATCCAGCCCTTTAATTTTCTTTTCTATTTCTATCGTGATTGACGTTTCAATGTCCGTAGGAGAGACCCCGCGATAACTGGTAGAGACGAATACATTGGGAATAGTAATGTCGGGATCACTTTCGCGCGGCAGCACGATATAGCAATAGACACCAACGATGACAAGCAGAAAAGCAAGAACAACGACAGTAGTGCTCTTCCTGACAGCGGTATCAGAAATAATCATAATGAATATGCTCCGGGATCGGTAATAACTTTCACCACTTTAACTTTGCGACCATCTTCAACATCGCGGTGACCTTCAACGACTATCCGCTCACCGGCTTTAAGTCCTTTGGTGATTTCTACCATCCACTGTTCCATAATCCCTGTTTGCACATAACGTTTTTCGACTGTGCCATCTTTCTCTACAAAAACAAATTGCTGATCGCTGCGCGAGATTACACTATAGAATGGTATGGCAACGGCGTTATCTTTTTGTTGTTTAACAATATTGGCCCGCACGAACATCCCCGGCAGTATTCTATGTCCCGGATTATCTATTTCAAGCTCGAGGCGGTATAGTCGTGCCGCCGTTTCCGGTGAAGAAGAGATAAAATACCGCCGGCCGGTGACCTTTTTATCCTCAAGCGCCTGTATGGTTAGTTCAACGCTATCTAGCAGCCGCACTGCGGTAACATCTGATTCCGGTATACCAATTACGGCTTTCACCTTGTCAATCTGAAGCAGGCTGCCGATTGGATCTCCGACAGAAAGATACAGCCCTATCTTAGCATCCAAACGCCTGACCACGCCATCCATGGGGGCTGTAATGGTACAGCGCGCAAACATAAGTTCGGCGTTGTCAAGATCTGCTTTGGCTGTCTGCATATTTGTTTCGCGGGCATCAAG
>JABDPQ010000698.1 GCA_013042695.1 Desulfobacterales bacterium
CACTGAAAGGAGCAGTATCGGGTAGCTTTGTATATAGGCACCGGCACCCATGGCAAGTGCAGAAATTGGGGTTGCAACAGCGGCAATCAATCGCCAGTCAAAGCGACGAATCCAATAAAATGCGGAAATCGTAATAACGTTATAGCCAAGAAAAAAGATCGAACCGACTATGCCAATCTGACCGCTGGACAGCTGGCGATATTCTTGAGCCATACCCAGGTACATGGGAAGAATGTTATAAAAGAGAGCACCGAGCGCTGAACCGATCAAGGCGGCAAAAATGATCGTATAACGATCCAGTGGATTTTTATTTGCAGTTGTTTTCATCTGTGTACCCTCCTGAAGGGATGACTATATTCATAACTGAATTATCTGTTGTGACGATATATTTTGTGATCTGAGGAGTCATCGCTGTCAATGTCGTTGTTCTCAAATCAGTTGTGTACCTTTGTCTCGTGCAATTAGTCTTACGCTAAACTAGCAACATGTATGCCACAATAGCATTTATGTATTTATACTATTTATTTATATACTTACGATACAGCCGTCTGACCAAAATGGATTTCTTATTTCAACTATGAAAGGTAGCACGTCGATTATGAAAATCGAAATGAGATGTCACTATTCTCTGCAAATGTCTGCGCCAAGTTGTTTACGAACGAAACAAAAAGATGAGATGTTTGCTGTGATGGCATGATTTTAAAACCTCAGAAACATCACTCCTGTTATCGTGTGAATTTCAGATTGCTTAGGGAGGTTTGGTTGTGGAGGCCTTGCCATCACCTCCTGGTCGATTTATTTTGAATCTATGAGAAATTCTGATGCTGGCAGATTTTCAAACCATTAATAGATGAGCCTTTTGCAAAATGATGATTTTCGTTCAAAGTCAAACCATGCGAAAAATTTTTACCGTAGGCATATAATTGCTATTCCGAGGATAAAAAATTAAGCATAACGCAGAGGTTGAACGAAAAGGGCGTTTTGCAAGTGGTTCAGATTGCTGAAGAAGTATAGTAATGATGAATTTGAGCAAAGAGCATATACGGAGTAAAAGATGGAACATGACAGCAAGAAATCCCCATATAGAATAACCTGCCAAACCTTGGTACTACTAATTCTTCTCAGTGCCGTCCTGACAAGCTGCGCTGGTGGACCATATGGAAAGATGCAGCTTGATAACAGCGTAAGAACTGATTTCGAGCAGGGAAGGCTTTTGCCGGAACACCAATATTATTATGCCGGAAAGCCCGGACAGCCTTATGCGATTATTGCTCTGGACCAGGGTATAGAGTTGCTCTCCCCTTTCTGGCGGCAGGGAGATTTCAGCGGAAGTGAGCTGATCGCCTGGTCTCTGGCGATTGCACGATATTATACGCCACCTCCCAAAGGGTCCTGGATCCTGAACGCGCAGGGCAATAAAATTGGAGCTTGGTATGGCAGTGGACCAACCCCAACAGTGCAATCTCCTGCCGCTGATCAAGTTAAAATAAGTGTTCCTGCTCAGCCGCAACTTAAATCCTGAGGGGCATTTACTTCAAAACCTAACAATTAGGTTGTGGCCTGAAACTTCAGCCCAGAAGCGAATCTGAAAAACTCGAAAGCTCCTGCAAAGGTCCTCAGGGTTGAGATTTATAATCTCATTTGCAAATACCCAGTACAGCACACAAGCCTCTGCGATCTTCTTTCTCGAAACCTGTGAGATCCTGCAGATGGTCGCTTTTCATTCTTGACGCTCAGGCTTTCATAGTTGAAATGTTGGCAAAGAAATTGTCCTGCCAGATTGTCTTTAACTATTTAAAAATCAATGATAATTGCATAATTTTTATTATGGCATAAATGTTGCTTTTGGGAGTTCAGGTCCGAGGATTCCTGTGCACGTTTTTTACCGGTACACCGCTTCTGATCGGGCATTTGAAAACTGGGGATGTTGAAGTAATGGCAGGATAATGCATGATCATTTCCCCTGCTGGTAGGTAGCAAAATGAAACATCAAATACAGCGCAACTGGATACTGTATTTATTTAAACAACCATGCATCAGTTTTTATTAAGAAATTGATCATAAACAAATCCTTTAGGAGAGAACGGTAATGGCCAAGCAGACTGTGAGCAGCAGGATCGTCGACATATTGAAGGCGGAAGGTGTACAGGCAATTTTCGCTATTGGTGATGTGAATTATATGGGTATCCAAGACGGTGCGGAACAAGCCGGTATGACGCTCATTTGGCCCCACCACGAACAGACCGGCGGTTTTATGGCCGATGCTATGACTCGTATGACGGGAGTGCCTCACATCGTTATGGGTGCACCAGGACCTGGCGTCGCCAATTTGATACCGGCAGCAATCTGTGCCTCAAAGGAAAATGTTCCGGTAATTTTCTTCTGTACGCAGCGTCCGAGAAAATATGCACAGGCTGTTCGCAGGTCTCAGTTTCAGTATACCGATCAACCACGGTTTTTCGAACCGGCAGTCAAATATATAGGTGTCATCGAATTCCCGGAACAAACCGATGAGGTCATGCGTGAAGCATTTCGTCAGGCCCTGACCGGAACTCCTGGCCCGGTATTTGTTGAACTCTCAAGTGACAAGCAATACACAGAAGTTGACTTTGGTCCCCTGGCCGTCCCGGACAAATATCGCGTAACACGGATGCCAGCGGCAGCAGAATACGTTGAAACAGCAGCCGAAATGCTGGCCAATGCAAAGAGTCCCCTCCTGATTACCGGTACAGGCGTGCATACATCTCGCAGCCATGAACCACTCAAACAACTGGCGCGTACACTCAAATGTCCTGTCCTTCCGACCTGGGGCGGCCGCGGCGGCCTTCCTGAAACCGATGAACAAACGCTCATATATTCAACTTCGCCAGCAAACGAAGCAATTGCCGAAGCTGATGTAATACTTGCCGTCGGTACCTCTATTGGAGAAAGCACAAATTACGGAAGGTTGCACCATTTTGAAAACGGCAATGTCGGCCGAAAATGGATTTTGATCGAGCGAGATGCCGGAGCTATCGGGGTCAACCGTACGATTGATATTCCGCTCATTGGCGATATGCGGGATATCATCCCCCAATTGATTGCGGTACTTGAAAAGAAAGACTTGGAACCGCATCCCAAGCTTAAACTATGGCGCCAACAACTCATGGACATGCGAAGGGGACTTTTGCAGAGCGCCCCTGATACAAAACCGATTCACCCAGGTCGGTTAATGGTTGAAGCCCGCAAAGCGATTCCGGACGACGCAGTGATTGTGCGTGATGGCGGCAACACCAGCTTATGGGAAATGACCTATTTTGAACAGCGCTCCTGCGATTACCTCTGGACCTCAAAATTCGGTCATCTTGGGACCGGGCTACCCTACGCGATCGCGGCTAAACTTGCCGTCGGCGATCGACCGGTTGTCCTCATAACCGGTGATTCTGCATTCATGTTTCACACCACCGAAATCGAAACTGCTGTGCGCCACAACCTGCCCATTGTGGTTATTGTTAATTACGACCGAAAGTGGGGGATGGAAGTCCCCGGGATGTCAGAAACGCTTGGTTATGAGCTTGCCATCGAGCAGTCATTTGTGCGTATGGATAAAATGTGTGAAGCCATGGGTGGATATGGCGAGTTTGTAGAGGAAACAAAAGACATCGCACCAGCAATTGAGCGCTCATTCGCCAGTGGAAAACCAGCTGTCGTTCAGGTCGCGGTAGATGACCGGATCAACAATACCCAAATGCCCAATTGGGATGAATTCTGCCTCTGGTACGGCGATGATGGTGCGTATCGCTAAGAATGTTTTTTGGTGACTCTGCGAAAAACTTGAAGCAAAAAAATACACTGCAATTCCAAGAAGACCAACAATGAACTATACACCTGTCAACTATGAGTTGCTGATAGCTGTAGCGTAGAATAGTCTAAAACAATGGCAAAAAAGGTGGGTTATATTGTTTGGGCAATGACTGCTCATGCAGTGTTTTGATAGAGAGAAAAGCCGAAGGAGGCATCATAGACCATGGAAAAAGATATTATACCTGAATGGACCGAAGAGAGAGCCATCGCGGCTTTAAAAGAGAACAAACAGGTAATGATAGAGGGTTTGCGCGAGCAGGCCAATGGCCAGAAAGTATATGTCGAACACGAGTACGCAAAACTCAGAGGCGTCATGGTCGGCAACCCCAATTCAACCTACCTTCCCGATCCTTTTCACCCATCCTGGTACACGAGCTTCCGCTCTCTTCCCAAGGACAAGCTGGCCTGGTTTGCAAAAAATCGCGGTAAAAACATTCGTGAAGCAGATCCAGAGAATTGGCAAAAAATGGCAGAGGAGCTTGAGGGGCTCGCCGAAACATTCCGCCAGTCTGGTGCCCATGTTATCCAGAACAAACAGGAGCCGCCAGCAGAAGTAATTAATTATACCGCCGGCTGGCTGGGTCAGTACGGTCGTCACTGGGCCTTTCATGCCCAGGCTTTCGGTGAAGTGTTTGGTAATGTCATCGTCAACTTTCACGAAACACAACCGTCCATTCGGTATAACTATATCGAATACATTGAGGCGTTCATGGGATTGGTGGAAAACGACCCGGAGGCCGTGTGGATGACCATGCCGGATCCAATGCCGATGCCCACCGCATTTGGTGTGGGCCTCTCACCTGGTGACATTCGTATTTTTCCAAACAAGCTCATCGTCGTTGGACATGGCGTTCATAATCCCGCCCACATCAATGATCGCAGCAAGCCGAGATCCTCGGGTAACGAGTTGGGAGCCGAAGTGCTTCGCCGCATGCTGAAACCTTTCGGCTGGCGCGTGGAACAGGTATATTTTGATGCCAATTTCGGTTACCACATAGACGTGCTGATGCCGATAATCCGTGAGGGGTTGATCGCCATAGGAAATAACGTCCTGCTCACACCTCTTCCCAAAGACCTGCAGGCGTGGGAAGTGATTGAAATAGATCCAGAGGAGTATAGCATTGGAGCCGGCAATACGACGCCGCTCAGCAGCGATTCCATTATTATCACAGCTGAGGCAAAAAACCTTATCAAAGAAGTTGAAAAGCGCGGTGTGAATGTCGTTCCCGTACCTTTTAGCACCGTCTATTCACAGACAGGCAGCGGTATTCACTGTGCTACTTTTTCTTATTGGCGAGAAGACTAACTGCCATTGCCCAATTCCCCTCATGCCCGGATTCCCTCTGAAGAAGAATCCGGGCTACCTTGTACCATCTCAGCAAATGTTTTTTCACTTCTGAAAAACCTCATTTTCGCCCTTATCGCGAACAGGCCCTTAATACACTGGTTATACTGTGGTTTTTATTTATACAACTGGCACAGTATTTGGTTGCTAAACTTGGGTAATCGATGTGTCGTTACTCATAATGAGTAGCTAAGAAATACCATTCCCCTGGGAGAATAGAATTCAAAGGGTGGTCATCAAAGGAGAAGTACTATGGAACAGGATACAACTAAAACACAATATCGAATTGAACATGATCTACTGGGGGAAAAGGAAGTACCCAATGCAGCCTATTACGGTATTCAAACCATGCGTGCTTTGGAGAATTTTCCGATCACCGGAGTACCATTGGCACATCACCCGTCTTTCATCAGGGCTTTTGCACAGGTGAAATTTGCTGCCGCAGAGGCCAATAAAGAATTGGGACTGGTAGAAGAGAAGATCGCGGAAGCCATCAAACAGGCATGCAGAAACATCATTGACGATCAGTTGCATGATCAGTTTGTCGTTGACATGATCCAAGGTGGTGCAGGAACTTCCACAAACATGAATGCTAACGAAGTAATCGCAAATCATGCCCTGGAGCTCCTCGGAAGGGAAAAAGGCGAATATGAATTCTGTCATCCAAATAATCATGTTAACTGCTCCCAGTCGACAAATGATGCCTATCCAAGCGCTCTTAAGATTGCCATTATCCAATCAAATATTGCGTTGACCGAAGAACTTGACGGTCTCATACAGGCTTTCCGCAGCAAAGCAGAAGAATTTAAAGACGTCATCAAGATGGGGCGTACCCAACTCCAAGATGCTGTTCCGATTACACTTGGACAAGAGTTTGAAGCGTATTCGGTCACTTTGGAAGAAGAAATTGAACGACTTGGACAGACAGCAGAGCTTTTTCTCGAGTTAAATATGGGAGGAACTGCAGTTGGCACCGGGATAAATACCAAATCGGGATACCGCAGAATTGTCATAGAACAGCTCAGAGCCATTACCGGTTTCCCCGTTACTCGAGCTTTAAACCTCGTTGAGTCAACGCAGGATACAGGAGCTTTCATCATGTATTCCTCTGCGCTGAAAAGGCTTTCAGTCAAACTTTCCAAGATATGCAACGATTTGCGCTTACTCTCTTCCGGGCCAAGAACAGGATTGAACGAAATTAACCTCCCCAAGGTTCAACCTGGTTCATCCATCATGCCCGGCAAGGTCAACCCGGTCATACCGGAAGTGATGAATCAGATAACATATAAAGTGATCGGCAATGACCTGACTGTCACTTTGGCAGCGGAAGCAGGTCAGCTCCAGCTTAATGTCATGTTCCCGGTGATTGCGCAAAGTTTGGGCGAATCGATAGAGATGCTCATCAAGGGTATGTCAATTTTGAAGAGTCGCTGTATTGAAGGAATTACTGCCAATAAGGATCGGTGCCGGGAATTGGTTGAGAATAGTATTGGCCTTGTTACAGTCCTGGTGCCCGAACTGGGATATGAAGTTTGCTCGAACCTTGCCAGGCAAGCCTTAGTTGAAAATAAGGGTATTTACGAGTTGGTCTTGGAAAAAGAACTTCTCTCCCAAGAAAATCTCAACAGCTTTCTCAGCCTCGAGAGTATGGTCGGTCCTCTTATAGACTAGGTTATTCTCGTAAGTGAACCAACTGGCTAGACGAGTAGGGAGCAGCGTACAGAGACCGGGATTACTTTCATTAGTGAAAAATATTTCATCTGTTTCATTCTTGATGTGATGACGATGCCAATGACAACTATTTAAATATATTTGATTTTTTTAAATCAACGAATGGCACCTTTTTTGCTTTCACTTACACATAACGTTTATTTTCGGTTATAAATCTCACAACGAAATGTTGGATGAGATTATTTTTGTATTTATTTTGACAACTTAACAAGTATGCATGGAAGCTGATTGGAGCAACATTGCGATAGGAGACATTATGAAAATGAAAAAAGCTGTATTGCGTGGCCCTGGCCAAGTGGAAATTGTAGAAATGGATGCACCGCAATGTCCTGAAGGCGGTGTGCTCGTCAAGGTTATATCCTGCGCTGTATGCGGTACGGACGTAGAGAACTACCTGCACGGTCAGCGCATGTCTCAACTCCCCCCGGATCTCGGACATGAGTTAACCGGAGAGGTAACAGCTGTTGACTCAACCGTGACTCATTTTGGCGTAGGAGACCGGGTTGCCCTGAACCAAAGCGTGCCATGCGGCGAGTGCCCGGACTGTGAGAACGGTTATGAAAATCTCTGCGACCATACGACGCGAATTGGGGGCGGGTTTGGCGAATATATAGCCATTCCTGCCGTTGCGGTTCAGAGCGGCAATCTCTTAAAGATGCCTGATTCGCTTAGCTATCGAGCCGGCACTCATGCAGAAGCGCTCGCTGCCGTAATCAATTGTTCGGAAATTATGGATATCAAGCTTGGTGACACGGTGCTGGTAGTCGGTGCCGGTGCTGTTGGTATTCTTCATTGTCAACTGGCAAAAGCTGCGGGAGCTATACAGGTCATTCTCTCAGATGTTAATCAGGAACGGCTTGACAGCGTGTTAGAGCTGAGCCGGGCCGACCTGACGATCAACTCTGCTGAGGAAAATCTTGAGGAGTGCATTAAGGAGCTGACCTCAGGAGAGGGAATCGACAAGATCATCGTCGCCTGTTCTTCAGGCGCTGCCCAGGAAGAAGCGATCAAGGTTGTCGCTAAACGCGGATATGTCTGTATGTTCGGTTTTACTCACAAACAATGGCCCTGGATTAAATTTGACAGCAATGACTGCCATTATCGCGAGTTCTTCGTTACTGGCGCCTTTGCCTACTCCAGAAAACAGTTCAAACTGGCTCTGGACCTTCTGGCTTCAGGGGCAATTCAGACTGATAAACTGAATACTCATATGTTACCGCTGGAACGCTCTGTTGAAGCTTTGGAAGCGATGAACAAGGGTGAGGGGCTTAAAGTGCTCGTTGAACCAAGCATTCAGCTATGAGGTAACGCATGGGATCAATACAACTCATTAACTTGGCAACAGTCGAACAGAATACTCAGATCTGTGCGGACCACCACCTGATCATCTTGAAGGATAACGGAGTGACGTCTGCAGCGACACGGCCGGGCCAATTCGTTAACCTGGTTATTCCTCAGCGCCCTGATCTCTTTCTGCGCAGACCGTTCAGCGTCGCCAAGACGGATCCGGAGAAGAACCTGCTCTATATCGTCTATAGAATTGTGGGTGAGGGGACTCAGGCAATGTCTGAGCTGAAAACCGGTACAAAGGTTGATTTGATGGGCCCGCTTGGCGTTGGCTGGCATCTTCCTGAATCACCTGGTAACAGCCTCCTGATTGGTGGTGGATGCGGCGTTGCCCCTTTGTGGGGACTGGCTGAATATATAGCTGACAAAGGAGGTCGAGTTTTTACCGTTCTTGGTTTTCAGTCGGAGGACAAGGTGTTCGGAGAGGATGTTTTCAAGGCAGTTGAGGCCGATATTACGGTGACCACTGATGATGGCTCTTACGGAGAAGCAGGATTTGTCTGCGACCATCTCGAAGCAAGTCTTAATCAGTCAATCGATCGCGCGTACGTCTGCGGCCCGATGCCGATGGTCAAAACGGTTATTCCCAAGCTCCTGGAAAAAGATATAGAGGGCGAGGTTTCGCTGGAAGAAATCATGGGCTGCGGCTTTGGCGTCTGCCTCTCCTGCGTGACGGAAATTGAACAGGACGGCCGCATAGAAAAACAGCGAATCTGTACCGAAGGCCCGGTCTTTTCGATTAAGGAGGTAAAATGGTAATCATGGAACCTGATTTAGGTGTAAATCTATGCGGTATCGACATGGCCAACCCGCTTGTTACCTGCTCAGGTACAAGCGGCAATGGCAAAGAGATAAGTCGTTTTCTCGATCTTGAGGCATTCGGCGCCTTTACCGCCAAGAGTGTTACGTTGGATACCAGGCCGGGAAACCCGACGCCACGGATCGCTGAATGTACTGGTGGAATTCTCAATGCAATCGGTATTCAAAGCAAAGGCATCGACTACTTTATTAAAAAATATCTGCCTTATCTCAGAAAATACAATGTCCCTGCGATCATCAGTATTTCCGCGACCAGTGCGGAGGACTATGCCAAACTGGCTGAAATCCTTGACCGGGAAGAGGGTATCAGCGCGCTGGAAGTCAACATCTCATGTCCTAATCTTAAGGCGGGGGGCTCGAGCTTTGGCGCTGATCCTGAAATTTCCGGTCACATTATTAAAAGTGTCAAGGATAGTACCGGGGTGCCGGTTATTGCCAAACTGACTCCCAACGTCACCGATATCACCATCATTGCCCAAAGCGTTGAGGCAAGCGGCGCCGATGCTGTCTCGCTTATCAATACAGTCGCCGGTATGGCAATCGATATTCACACCAGGTACCCGAAACTCGGCAATGTCACTGGAGGCCTCTCAGGCCCAGCGATAAAGCCAATTGCCATAAAGAAAGTGTGGGATACCTACCGCTGTATATCCATTCCAATCATCGGCATGGGAGGCGTTGCCACCTGGCAGGATGTTGTTGAATTTATCCTGGCTGGAGCCACAGCGGTCGGCATCGGTACCTCACTGTTTCCTAATCCGCTGGTTGTTTTTGAAATTATCGAGAACTTAAAACGTTTTATGAAGGATAACGAAATTGAGCGGCTTGATGATTTGCGCGGCCAGGTTGTTGTACCCGAGACTATGGCACAGACCTGTGCGGTAACGGTTGACCCGTCGTAATCGTGATCATGGAGTATGAGATATACGTAACAAGGATAATAAAAAATTCACAGTCATCTGCGCGAATCATCAGCGTGGAGGGGTTTTGAGGTAATACGATATGAGCGACGAAAAAGGACAGTACGGATGGCATGGAAAAATGCTGATGGTCGACCTGGAGACACGTCGAATTACAGATCGCCACATTGATGAGTCCATTTACCGATTATTCCTAGGTGGTCGGGGACTCAACATGTGGCTTCTGTATCAGCACCTCAACGCTGCAGTCGAGCCGCTCTCTCAAGAGAATCTGTTGATATTTAGTGCCGGCCCACTGGTTGGCACCATGATTCCCTCAAACGGCAGGTACAATGTTTCCAGTCGTTCACCGCTGACAGGGCTACTCGGTGATTCCAATTCGGCGGGGTATTGGTCCCCGCCTCTCAGGAAAATCGGCTATGACGGTATCATCATCAGCGGCAAAGCTGATAAACCGGTCTATTTGATGATAACCGGCGATGGGGCCGAACTTCTCGATGGCTCCTCATTGTGGGGGAATACCGTATCCGAGACAGACACCATCATTCGCCAGGAGCACGGCAAAGCTTGCCAGGTGCTTTCTATCGGGCCGGGTGGCGAGAACCAGGTCAGGTTTGCAGCGGTTTTGAATAATATTGATCGAGCGGCAGGCCGTACGGGCATGGGTGCCATAATGGGTTCAAAGAATCTCAAGGCCATTGGTGTCAAAGGTAAAGGCTCGATTCCAGTTGCCGACCCTGATGCCATGCGTGCCGTATCCAAAGAAATACGTGAGGCCATGCGGGCCTCGGCAAGCTTTGAAGCACGTTCTCAATATGGGACTCCAATGCTTGTCAATCTCTATAACGCGCTCGGAGTACTGCCCACCAGAAATCATCAGTCAGGTGTTTTTCCTGCTGCCGATAAGATCAGTGGGGAGCGACTTAAAGATGAATATGTAACAAAACCGGAAACATGTTACATGTGCCTGGTTCACTGCAGTCGGCGGGCTGAAGTTACAACTGGAAGATTCGCTGGAACATCAGTGGAGGGGCCGGAGTTTGAGACCATGTGCGCCATGGGATCTAATCTGGCCAATGATGATCTTGCCTCTCTGGTCTATCTGAATCGACACCTCAACGATTTGGGCATAGACAGTATTTCCACAGGGGCAGTCATTTCCTACGCCATGGAGTGTTACGAAAAGGGACTCATCAGCAAAGAAGATACTGATGGCCTGGAGCTGACCTGGGGCAACATCGATGCCATTCTTGCTTTGGTTGATAATATTGCCCACCGCAAGGGTTTTGGAGATCTTCTCGCCGAGGGGGTAAAAAGAGCCGCCGAGCAGATAGAGGGCTCTGATGACTACGCCCTGCATATCAAAGGAATGGAGGTCCCCACCCAGGGGGTGCGAGGGCTGAAAGCCTGGGCGCTTGGCTGGGCGGTTGCCAGTCGCGGAGCTGATCATTGTCGCTCCTTTCCCGTCATGGAAACGACCTGGACTCCTGAAAAGACCGAGAAGTTTTTCGGCAGCAAAAAAGCGGCCGACCGTTTTGCCTACGAAGGTAAGGCCGCCATGGTTAAATGGGGTGAAGATTTCGGGGCAACCCACGACGCGCTTGGCATCTGCAAAATCGCCTATAAGGCGATGGGGCTTATGCCGGAACTCGTGGCAAAAGCCTATAGCGCCGTTACAGGTATTGAGATGGATGGCGATGAGCTCTTAAAAGCGGGCGAGCGTATAGTCACCCTGGAGCGGCTGCTTAATCTTAAACTTGGCTTGTCACCAGACCAGGATACACTTCCCAAGCGCTTCACAGATGAACCTCTGCCGGAAGGCCCCGGAAAAGGTGAAACAGTAAAACTTGATCAAATGATGAAGGACTACTACGAACTGAGGGGATGGGATAAAAACGGTTATCCAAGCAAAGATAAACTTGCGGAACTCGATATGACAGCAATCCTTGAGTCACCAGTTGCCGACCAGGAAATCTAGCACCTTTTAAAAGAGAATCTCCAGCTGGCAGAGAGAAAGTATGAATACAGTCACTGAAAATATTCAGCTTGAGTTTGATATGTTTGCAGAGGCAGAGAGACTCTTCTCTGAGCTGGAAGCAACATCAACCTCTACCATTGGCATAACCCGGGAAGCGTATGGTGCCGGAGAGCAGAAAGCCATTGAAGTCTTCGAAGCTTACGCCCTGAAATATGATCTTGAAACAAGTTTTGACGGTGCCGGTAACCTGGTAATTGTTCTACCGGGAATCGATCGTAATGCACCCTGTATCGCCTGCGGTTCACACCTGGACAGCGTACCGCAAGGAGGTAATTTTGATGGTGCAGCCGGTATTGTCGCCGGCATAATAAGTCTAGCCAGAATGCGGCATGAATCATTTGCCCCAGCGTGCGACCTCAAGGTCATGGCCTTTCGGTGTGAGGAAAGTGCCTGGTTCGGCAAACCATACATTGGTTCATGCGCCTTGTTGGGCAAATTAAGTCAGGATGATCTTGAAGCACGTCAACGGGATGGCAAGGAAACATTGGCAGAAGCCATGGAGCGCTGCGGAGCGGACCTTGATCGCATTCTCGCTGCTGAAAGCCTGGTAGACCCGAAATCGATTGCGGCATATCTTGAAATGCATATCGAGCAGGGGCCCGTTATGATCGCCAGAGACCTGCCGACTGCCGTAGTGACAGGAATTCGCGGCGCTATCCGCCATAGAAAGATCACCTGTCTTGGCAGAGCCGGACATTCGGGCGCCGTGCCGCGCTGGCTGCGCCAGGACGCCTTCTTTGCCACAGCCGAATTGATCAGTGCCCTTGATGAGCATTGGCGGGTGCTGCTTGAACGAGGACTGGACATTGTTGTCACCTCCGGCATTGTAAAAACTAATGCAGCGGTCCATGCCATGACCAGGATTCCCGATGAAATCACTTTCAGTCTTGAAATTCGCAGTCAGAGCACCGATGCGCTCGAGGCGTTTTATCATTTGATGGAAACTGAATGCAACAATATAGCCAAAGAGCGAAAGGTCTCCTTCCAATTCGACCGTAAGCTCTACACTGCACCGGCTCGGATGAATGAGAGGTGGATTGAACGACTCAAAGACATTTCAGAGCGACTTAGCATGACCTCGGAATTGATTCCAAGCGGAGCCGGTCACGATGCCGCCGTATTTGCCAATGCCGGAATTCCAACTGCGATGATTTTCATTCGTAATGAAAACGGATCGCATAATCCTGAAGAGAGCATGGAGATTGAAGATTTTATTAAAGGTACAGAAATCCTGTACCACGCTTTTAAGGAGCCGCTATGAACTTGAGTTTTCCTCCCAAAGAAGTTATTGCCGAGATGACGGCCAAAATGTTGCTTGAAATCGATGCCGTCTGTTTCCGCTCCGACGAGCCGTTTCGTTTCACTTCCGGCTGGGCGAGCCCGGTTTATATCGATTGTCGAAAACTAATTTCCTACCCCCGTATTCGTCAAACTATTATAGATTTTGGAGCTGCCACCATACTGCGCAGCATTGGCTTTGAATCAATAGATGCTATAGCTGGTGGCGAAACAGCAGGTATTCCTTACGCAGCCTGGCTGGCAGACCGTTTGATGCTGCCGATGCAGTATGTTCGCAAGAAGCCCAAAGGATTTGGCCGCACGGCACAGATAGAGGGCGATCTCACTGAGGGAACGAAGATCCTACTGGTTGAGGACTTGACGACCGACGGTAAGAGCAAGGTCAACTTTTGTAATGCCTTGCGAAATGCCGGCGTATCCGTCTCGCACACTTTTGTCGTTTTCTATTACAACATTTTTCCTCATACCACTGCATTGTTGGCAGACAATAATATCGAAATGCTCGAACTTGCCACCTGGTGGGACGTATTGTCCGTTACCAAAAAAATGAACTATTTTGATACGAACACGATCCAGGAAGTAGAGAAATTTCTGAACCATCCTGTCGAGTGGTCCGCCGCGCATGGCGGGGCTTCTTCATTTGGTGATCAGGCATAAGGAGAATGCAACCATGTTTGAAGATCTTGTAAAAACACTTGAAATGCATAACTACGGTGTTCGTGCCTATGAACAGGTTGCCCAGTTGTGCTATAAATCGGTAGCGGAGCAGCCTGAGTATGCGGTTCATTTTCTCGTCTTGAGTGTTTTCGCAGAGCGATTTGTCAGTCGATATGATGAATACCCTCTGACTGTAGATGAAGCAAATAGGGAAAAAAAACGAATCCTCAGATGGATAGAAAAGATGGAAAGCTCATTGAAGAAGAGCCAGGAAGGCCAAATCGAATTATTAAACTGTGTCTCCCGTGATTTCCTCTACATATGAGAGGGTTTTAATTAGTGCATCAAACTTGCTCTGTTCGTTATAAAGTATCAAATAATAAACTACTCCCCAAAAGCGAGGCGTGCCATAATGAGGTAAAATGTGCTGATTTAGGCACGCATCCTTTGCCTCTTGATCTGTAATTCACGAAACCACAGCTCCGTCTATTTCCAATCACCCCAGAATACTCGGCAATAAAAGCGCTATCTGCGGAAACACGGTGATAATAATCGCACCCAGCAGCATCAGGCAGAAAAACGGCGCTGCCGCAATTGCCACCCGCTCGATAGGGTAACCGGACATCCCCTGGATGACAAAGAGGTTAAAACCCACCGGTGGAGTTATCTGGGCCATTTCCATCATGATCACCAGGAATACACCGAACCATATGGGATCAAACCCGGCGGCAGTAACAAGGGGTAGACAAATAGCCAGGGTCATGACCGTAATGGAAATACTCTCAAGGAAAAACCCGAGTAGCATATAAAATACACCAAGGACAGCGATCAACTGAAAGGGTGAGAGGTCCAGTTTGGTAATTGCCGTGGATATCTCTTGTGGAACATGGAGTAAGCCAATAGCTGTAGATAAGAATCCCGCACCAGCGACAAGGGTGAGAACCATGCATGAAGTCTTGAGCGCCTCCATCAGAGACTCTATAAAAAGTTTCATACTGAATTGCCGCAGGAAAACAGTCACTAAAAGGCTCGCCGTTACCCCAACAGCAGCTGCTTCGGTTGGTGTGGCAAGACCGGAATAGATGCTGCCAAAAACGATTCCAATAATGATGAGAACCGGTGTCAATTGACCAAAGCAGTGAAAATAATCTCTTAAGGAATAGGATTCCTCAATTTTTGGGGCAAGCGATGGGTTTATCAGTGAGCGGATGATGATATATGCCGAATACAATCCGGCCAGCATCAGGCCCGGTAAAATACCTGCTAAAAATAACTTGGCAATGGACTCCTCGGCCAATACCCCATAAATAATGAAGACAATTGAGGGTGGGATCATGAGGCCGAAACTGCCAGCCCCTGCCAAAGAGCCGATGCTGAGATTCCTGTTGTATTTGCGATTTTCAAGCTCGGTAACGGTAATTTTACCAACTGTTGCAGTCGTTGCCGCAGAAGAACCACTGATAGCAGCAAACAAGGCACAGGCAGCGACGTTTGTATGCAAAAGCCTTCCTGGAAGTTTATTCATCAAAGGTGCCAACCCATTAAAGAGACGATCGGAAACATCGGTACGGAAAATAATCTCACCCATCCACATGAAAAGAGGGACGCAGGCAAGTTCCCAGCTACCGGCTCCACCATAAAACCGCTTGACCATAATGGTGCAAACTTGTTCTATGGGCAGTCCCTGAACAAAAACCAAGCCGACGACGCTCACGACCATCAGGCCAATAAAAATTCTTATCCCGAGTCCAAGAACCAAGAACATGGTCAGTAATAAAAATAAACTCGATGTCACCGATTCCATGGCTACCTCTTCTGGTTAATCTATTATCTCGTGATGAGAAACAATACCAATGAACCGCTACCCAAAATGGCTACCTATAAAT
>JABDPQ010000703.1 GCA_013042695.1 Desulfobacterales bacterium
ACGATGTCGATGCGGTTCGGCTCAGGTTGAGTGCCGAAATAGCCGAAGCCTATTTTGATGCGGTTAGTTGGCGCAATCAACTCACCCTGTTGGAAAAACAGATCGTTGTTGATAGGGAGCTGCTTGAGCTGACACAGCTCCGTTTTGAGAGTGGCCTGACTGCATCGGTTGATATGCTGCAACAATCAGCTCAGCTGGCGAACACTGAAAGTCTTGTCCCTGCTGTAGAAGCGGAACTCAGGGTTTCGGAAAATCGGTTGGACGTTCTTTTGGGGCATGCGCCTGATGGATCAGACCAAGTTACCGATGAAGATGTCTTTGTTGATATAGAAAAGTTGCCATTCATCGGTGTACCGGCCGACTTGCTGCTCCAACGCCCTGACTTAAGGTCTTTGCGAAACGAACTCGTGGCCGCGGATGCGGAAATTGGTCGGGCCATTGCCGAGCGGCTGCCGCAGTTAACCTTGGACGGGTCGTTTTTTTACGAAGATCGTCTGCTTCCCAGTGGGATGGTGGCCTCATTAATCGGAACGTTTATTCAGCCGCTCATAGACTGGGGGGCGCGCAAGGCAGAGGTTGAACGTAACAGAGCATTGTATGTAGAAGGATTGGCCCGTTTTACCCAGCGTTATCTGGAAGCGATAGAAGATGTTGAGAACGCTCTTTACCAGGAGCGTAAACAAAGAGAGTTCCTCACACGGCTTGAAACTCGACTTCGCTTTCTTGAAAAAACAGTAGAAGAGACGACCCAACGATACACCAATGGTTTGACAGACTATTTACCCGTTCTGGATGCTGTAAAAGAACTTGAGCGGCTTGAACGAGTCATCGTTCAGCAGGAACGGGCTTTGTTGGGTTTTAGAATTCAATTGCACCGTGCCTTGGGCGGAGGTTTGCCACTACATTGAAGAAGTGGTTTACCGGGAGATATAATGATGAGAGACATGCCATTCAAGCAATTGCCGTTTCATATGCTTGTTATCTGTTTTCTTCTTGGTTGTGCAACGGTTGCTGTGGCTCAGAAGCCGGCAGAGGTTATTGTTGGGGAGGCTCGAATTGAGCAGCTCTACGACCGGGTGGAAGTGCTTGGAACGCTGCGTGCCAATGAATCTGTTGATATTACTGCTACTGTAACCGATACGGTAACAGTTATTCATTTTGAAGATGGGCAGCGCGTGAATCGAGGGGATATCCTGATAGAAATGACGAGTGAAGAGGAACATGCCCAACTCGAGGAAGAGCTTTCAACGTTCTCTGAAGCAGAAAAACAATATAATCGCTTAACCCCTCTAGTTGCGAGAGGAGCAGCTTCAAAATCTCTGCTTGATGAGCGTGAACGTGAACTTTCAACAGCTAAGGCACGACTTCGTGCAATTGAGTCGCGCTTGCAGGATAGGTTGATTCTTGCCCCCTTTTCAGGTGTAGTAGGTCTAAAGAACATCAGTGTAGGAGCACTTGTTGAACCTGGAGATGTGATTACGACCCTGGATGATGACACCATTATGAAACTTGATTTTACTGTTCCGGCAATCCACTTGGCGGCTCTAGAACGTGGCATACCCATTAAAGCACGGTCATCCGCTTATACCAGCCGTGAATTTGAGGGAACGATTAACAGTATTGGCAGCAGAATTGATTCTGTCACTCGCTCAATCACTGTCAGAGCCCTTATTGATAATCAGGAAAGGCTGCTGAAACCGGGACTGCTGATGACGGCTGAACTGCTGAAAAACATGCGAGATGCAATCGTTATACAAGAAGAGGCGTTGATTCCTTCCGGCAAAACCAATTTTGTGCTTGTCGTTGACGCTTCCGTATTACCTCAAAAAGCTGTACGGCGTGAGGTGCAGATAGGGGTGCGGCGTTGTGGTGAGGTAGAGATCGTCCAGGGGCTGAAGGCCGGAGAATTAGTCATCACACATGGCGCAATGCGTGTTAGACCTGGGCAGGAGCTTACCATACTGAGCGTTGATTCAGGCGGCCAACCTTTGGAAAACCTATTGTCTGGAAAAAAAGAAGGTGCTGCTCAATGATTCTCTCAGATGTATCTGTTAAGCGGCCGGTCTTTGCTTCTGTACTTTCGATCTTGCTTGTTGTCTTTGGCATCGTAGCTTTTACCAGACTTCCGCTACGCGAATATCCCGATATAGATCCGCCGGTAGTAACCATTGACACCATCTATCCCGGAGCATCCGCCAACGTGGTGGAAACCCAGATAACTCAAGTCGTCGAGGAGCGAATTGCCGGCGTAGAGGGGATTCGGTTTATTCAATCTTCCAGTGAAGATGGACGCTCACGGGTGACGGTAGAGTTTAGTACTGGCCGTGATATTGATGGTGCTGCTAACGATATCCGAGATCGAGTTTCGGCTATTCTTGACGACCTTCCTGATGAGGCAGATCCTCCTGAAATCCAGAAAGAGAATTCTAATGATGACGTCATTATGTGGCTGAATCTCACCAGTGATCGGTTGAGTGTCCCGGAACTCACAGATTACGCGGATCGTTATTTAGTTGACCGATTTTCAATTCTCGACGGTGTCTCACGGGTCAGGATTGGCGGTGGGCAAAATTATGCCATGCGTATCTGGCTTGATCGCAAAAGTATGGCCGCCCGAGGGCTGACAGTCAGTGACGTGGAACAAGCGCTGCGCTCGGATAATCTCGAGGTGCCCGCAGGTACAATCGAATCTGCCACCAGGGGCTTTACCGTGAGGATCAACCGCTCTTTTCGGACATCAGATGATTTTGCCCGACTTGCCTTGAAGCAAGGCAGTGACGGATACCTCATCAGGCTTGGAGATATCGCTCGGGTTGAACGTGGTACAGAGGAAGATCGGACATTTTTCCGTGGTAATGGAGTAGCCATGGTTGGCCTCGGTGTTATCAAACAATCAACGGCGAATACCATTGATGTTGCCCGCAGTGCCAAAGAAGAAATGGTTCGGATTAATTCTAATCTGCCAGAAGGTATGCAGATCCGACAAAGCTACGATACCTCAGTGTTTGTTGAGGACGCGATCAAAGAGGTCTATAAAACGCTGATCATTGCCATCGGTCTGGTTGTGCTGGTAATCTTTTTATTTCTCGGCAGCATCCGGGCAACCATTGTTCCAGCAGTGACGGTGCCGGTTTCCATCATGGCTTCATTTATTGCTTTGAGCGTGTTCGGATTTTCGGTGAATCTTTTGACCCTACTGGCTCTTGTTCTGGCAATCGGCCTACTAGTCGATGATGGGATCGTGGTTTTGGAAAATATTTACCGGCGTATTGATGAGGAAGGTGAGACACCTCTGGTTGCAGCTTTTGCCGGCACCCGGCAAGTCGGATTTGCGGTGATTGCAACAACACTGGTGCTGGTATCGGTTTTTGTGCCGATTGCCTTTCTCGAAGGAGATGTCGGGCGCTTGTTTTCAGAGTTTGCTTTGACCATGGCTGCAGCGGTATGT
>JABDPQ010000102.1 GCA_013042695.1 Desulfobacterales bacterium
GTATCCGGGTTGGTACTGCCTAACTGCCCGGAAACCTTAGCATGATTGGTTGAGGATGTATAGGAATAATTATAACCCAACAGGAAAGCAGGAGCTGAGCTGTGCATAACATGGCGGCACAGAGAAATGAGACTTACGGCTGAGTGAATCCCGTAATTGTGCAGAAGACCCGACCTCCCAATGTATACTGGTTGGTAGCAATATTATAATCGAGACTGCCCCCATTGATCTCAATGTTATTTCCGGTAAGTCGCGTTTTGCCGGGACAGTTAATGGTTCTGCTTGTGTCGTTATAATAGAGAAGATCGGAAAAGAGTTTTTGGTTTTGGGCAGCGCGGTTGACGCGGACATTTTCAATCAGGGTAAGTTGCCGGGTCTCTGTATTGTAAATTCCTGTTTCAGCACGGATATTGACCTTTTCGTTCGATTCATCAAATATGTCCGTAATCACAGAAGTGAGTTCGAATTCATTGGGTGTATCACTCGTTAAAGCACGCTCGGCTCTTACCTCAGCTGTTTTACGACCGGTTTTGTTTTGGATGATAATAACATCCTCAAGGATGAAATTATGCTTGTCTTTGTCGCCTTTACCAAACTCCGGGTCGTACCCTCCCCGTGGTTCAAGAAATGAAGCCAGTGGCATTCGCCAGGCTGGAAAAGTAATCAGCAGCAGCAGCGGTATCAGCCAGAGGAAATTACGACGGTTAATCATCAGCGCAGGTATTGTTGCAGAAGATTATCACGGGCACCTTTAGCACGTATTATGAGGTCGCATAGCTGTCGGACTGCTCCTCGTCCACCGATTCGTTCGGTGATGAAATGGCAGGCATCCTTGATCTCAGGAACGCTGTTGGCGGGACAGGCCGCAAGTCCGACCCTGTTAAGAATTGACAGGTCAATCCAATCATCACCCATATAACAGATCTGGAAAGGTTTCAGCCCTGATGTTTTGACAATTTCTTTATAGGAGTCAAGTTTTGTATTGACTCCCTGGCAGACGTATTGCAGCCCGAGTTCGTCAGCCCGGCGCTTGACAATCTCAGATTGCCGGGCGGTAATTACTCCGACACCAACACCAATTTTTTGGATCAGGCGTATTCCAAGGCCGTCCTGGGTGTTGAACGATTTCGCTTCGATGCCAGTTTCCTGGTAAATCAACGTTCCATCTGTCAGCACACCATCAACATCAAGGAGCAGCAGTTCAATTGCTTTTGCTTTGGCAAGCAAAAGACTCTCTTCTGCACTTTTTTGATGATCCGCGCGTTCCCGCGTTCGACTTCTGTATCCTTCGAGTACTTCACAATCTGAAGGATACGGCTTGTTGGCTGGAGGTGATTGATTATTCATTGGCAGCGCTTGTAACCGGGTTAAGAGGCAACACAGTCATGAATACGCACAATTTGTTTTAAAACCATTTCAATTTCAGACAATGCGATTGAATTTGGACCGTCACAAAGTGCTTCTTCGGGAGTTGGGTGAACTTCCAAGAAGAGTCCATCAATGCCGGTGGCAGCCGCTGCGCGTGCGAGTGGGGCAATGAATTCCCGCTGTCCGCTTGAGGTTGCTCCTGAACCACCGGGTAGTTGAACAGAATGTGTGGCGTCATAGATTACTGGGCAGTTAAAACTGCGCATAACAGGTAGAGAACGCATATCCACCACAAGGTTGTTGTAACCGAAACTTGCACCTCGTTCTACCAGCATAACCTGACTGCTGCCTCCCTGGCGGATTTTATTGACGGCATTTTCCAGATCCCATGGCGAAACGAACTGACCCTTTTTAAGATTTATCGGCTTGCCCGTCAAAGAAGCTGCGACCAGTAAATCTGTCTGGCGGCAAAGAAATGCCGGGATTTGCAGAATGTCAAGAATTTCTGCGGCAGCTTCTGCCTGCTGTGGTTCATGAATGTCAGAGAGCACCGGAACCTTCATTTCAGCTCGTATCTTCTCCATGACTCTGAGCCCTTTTTCGAGTCCAGGACCGCGATATGAAGTCACGGATGTTCGGTTAGCTTTGTCAAAAGAGGCTTTAAAGATATAGGAAACGTTAAATTTGCTGCACACTTTCTGCATGTGTGCTGCAACAGTTCGGGCGAGTTCCTCAGATTCGAGAACACAAGGACCGGCAATGATGAGGAGAGGGTGGCCGGTGCCAACCAAAATGGCAGAGCCATCAGGGTGGTCCACTGCAACTGGTTCGACTCTCATGGCTATTAGGTGTTTTTGTGATCCAAGGCTGCTTTGATAAAATCGCTGAATAATGGGTGTGGCGCCATCGGTTTGGATTTAAATTCAGGGTGAAACTGACAACCGAGAAACCATGGGTGATCTTTTAACTCTACTATTTCAACAAGATTGTTATCAGGAGAGGTTCCCGAAATGGTCAAACCGCTATCCTCGAGTTGCTGTCGGTATATATTGTTAAATTCGTAGCGATGCCGGTGCCGTTCTGATATTTCATCACATTGGTAAGCTTTTGCGGCGAGCGTATCTTTTGTTAACACGCATGGGTAGGCGCCTAGGCGAAGTGTGCCACCCAGTTCAGAGTTCTCATCTCGCACTTGGACTTGGTTGTTTCGGTAGTCAAACCACTCCTTGCACAAATAAATCACCGGATCCTTTGTCTGGGTATCGAGTTCTGAAGAATGGGCCTGAGGGATGTCAGCAACATTGCGGCTAAACTCCACGACGGCAAGCTGCATTCCCAGGCAAATACCGAAAAAAGGTATGTTGTTCTCTCGAGCATAGGTGATCGCTTTGATTTTCCCCTCGGCACCACGTTTGCCAAAGCCGCCGGGAACCAGTATACCATCACAGTCTTGAAGCAACGTCTCTGGTTTTTTCGATTCCAAATCTTCGGCGCTGAGATAACGTAAATGAACTTTGGCATGATTGGCAATGCCGCCATGAACCAAAGCTTCGTGCAGGCTCTTATAAGATTCTGTCAAATCGACGTATTTACCGGTAATCGCAATGGTTACAGAATGTTTGGGGTTTTTCAAATTAATAACGAGGTCCTGCCATGGTCTGATATTCGGTTGCCCGGTCCAGACGTTGAGCAGCTCAAGAATCTTGGCGTCAAGTCCTTCCTCGTGCAGGTAGAGGGGAACTTCATATATGTTGTCCAGATCTATCGCCGTGATGACGGCATCTTTGGTGACGTTGCAGAAAAGGGCAATTTTGGCCTTGAGATCACTGGTAAGAGGAACCTCAGTTCGACAGACCAGAATGTCCGGTTGTATTCCGTCCGCACGCAGCTCCTTTACTGAATGCTGGGTTGGCTTTGTTTTAACTTCGCCTGCTGCTTTTATATAAGGGACCAGTGTCAGGTGAATAAAAAGAGAATATTCGCGACCAAGGTCACCTCTTAATTGACGAATTGCTTCAACAAAAGGAAGTCCTTCTATATCTCCTATCGTTCCACCAATCTCTATAATGGCTATATCAACACTGCCATCAAGCTGGAGCACGGCTTGTTTAATTTCATCAGTGATGTGCGGGATTACCTGGACCGTGCCACCAAGATATTCGCCTCGTCGCTCTTTGGTTATGACTGAATAATATATTCTGCCTGATGTATAATTGTTTTTCTGGGCCATAAGTGCGTTGGTATAGCGCTCGTAATGGCCCATATCAAGATCGGTCTCAGCGCCATCGTCCGTAACATAGACTTCACCGTGCTGAAACGGGTTCATGGTGCCGGGGTCAACATTAATGTAGGGGTCCAGTTTCTGAAACGTAACCGTCAGGCCTCTACTTTCCAGCAGAGCACCAATCGATGCGGCAG
>JABDPQ010000707.1 GCA_013042695.1 Desulfobacterales bacterium
GTTTACTACTTCTCTTGAGGGAAGAAGATGACAAAACTCGTTCCTTCCCCCTGTTTGCTTGAACATGAAACGGCTCCGCCAAGTTCATTGACGGCCTTATAGACAATAGACAGTCCGAGGCCTGAATGTCCGCCTTCCTTCGTTGTTACGAAAGGCTTAAAGAGATTAGCTTTGATTGAATCGGGTAGTCCTGGTCCGGAGTCTGAAACGACAATCTCAATACCATTGGGCTCGCCTCTCTTTTTGCGGGCGGCAACTCTGGTTAAGATTGCGACTCTGCCGCCATCCTCCATTGCCTCAGAGGCATTTTTCAACAAATTTATCATGATCTGTTTGATGGCATCCCGCGAAGTCATGATTCTGGGAAGAGAATCGTCTGGATTAAAGGAAATTTCCGTTCCTGAGCCATCAAAGAGAGACGATCTCGTGAGCTGTACAATATCATCAATGACTTTATTTACATCGATTAACTCTGATAGAGTAAAAGCAGCCTGGGAAAACATATCCATCTGATCAATCATTGCTGATATTCTGGCAATTTCCTCATCAATGATTCCCAGTTCCTCTTTCAGATCACTTTCCTCAGTCAGCTTAAGCTTCATTGTCATCAGATAATTACTGATAATTCCCAAAGGATTGTTGATCTCATGGGCAAATTTCTTAGCAGTCATGGAAACAGCTGCCATTCGCTCTGCCTCAATCTCTTCGGCCTTCTTTTCCTTCATTCTCTCAAGGTACAAACAAAGACCAACCTGTTGAGCTATTACTTTAACGAGCTTGCAGTCACTTTGTGGCAGCGCTTTTATCGACGCCGGTAGCCCAAGTAAAATGGTTCCAGCCGGCTTTTTATCTGCAACAATTGGAACAAAGAGTACCGTACTGCTTTTAAGGGCAGAAAGGATCTGCTGATCGGCGAGATTTTCTGGTTCATCGTCTGTCGTCAAGTAGCTCATGGATGATTCAAGGTGCGCTTTAACAATCAAACTCGAACTTCGCTGTACAGGAAGTGTGAGACCATGACTTAGTTGATAAAGATTATTAGATGCCGAGGTTCGGCCGCTCAATAGAACGCCATCTTTATCGGGAAGAAAAAACAACACCTTCTCAATGTCAAAAAGAATACTGACACAATGTTCAAAAGCAGCAACAATGGCCTCAATATCTCCAGCCTGAACCAAGCTTTCCAGAAAACCTGTCAAAAGAGTAATACTCTTTATCTTAGCCGTGAGTAAGGCCTGCGCCTTTTCATCATCTTCAAATTCTTGAGCGGCAATCGCCGCTGCAGGAACCTCTTTTTCTTCACCATCTGCACTCTTAATTGCCTCCTCAGTGCTTTTCTTCGGTTTTTTTCTGGGAGGAGGTGGTGGCTGAACTTTTATATCGAGATTCGCAGCAATTTCAACAACCTCTTCGGTTGCCCCTTCAAAGATCTCAGTGACATCAGTAGGTCCAAGACCCAACAGGGCTTCACCCGCTTCACAATTCCGTTCATAGTTAAGCGAGTTGTCACCGAGCAGATTTGAGACATACACTATTTTAACCAAGGGAAAAGCCTCTTTGATGTCATCGAGCGGTTCATGGTGATAGCGTATGGCGTCTGCCATCAATGAGTTGAGCTTCCAGTTCTTAATCAGCCAGGAACCTGCCTCGCAATGAGTAATTCCGATCAACTGCGTTTCAGCCCATAGCTCATTTTGGACGTCTTCGGTGTCCAGAAGAATAGATTCGTGTTCTTTAGGATATGTCGAAATGAGAACCAGTCTGCCAATATCATGGAGCAGGCCAGACAGATAAGCCTCATCAAGACTGCTAAATCCAGTCTTTTTCGCCAGGCGCTTTGCCAGCGTTGCGCACAACAGCGAATGCCACCAAAAGTTATTAATATTGAACTTTTTGACCGTGTCGAAACGTTTTTTCTCAAAAACCTGATGAATCGCAGTGGTAACAGCAATGTTTTTTATACTGTTTGCCCCAAGATAGACAACGGCTTGTTCAATCCCGGTAAAGGTACTTTGCAGTCCGTAATAAGAGGAATTAACCAGCTGTAATGCCCTGAAACTGAGGGCCGGGTCTTTGCTTATGATAGAGGCGATTTCCGTCAAAGGAGTCGCTTCATTGTCACATGCTTCTAGCAGCCTGAGTAATATTTTAGGAAGAGTCGGCAGGTTGCCTGTTTTCTTAATCTTGGCATAGACTTTGTCTTTGCTAATCATTGAGGCCAGCCCGATAAAGCTTATGTCGATAATAGACAGTAGCAGAAGTCAAATAATCCGTTAGGCATATGAGTATGAGCCACGAGTTACTGACTTGCGATTTCATGATGAGGAACTTTATCTATTTTATATCACCATCATAGCCGATTTGGCAATACGCTCTTGTTACCATTAATATCAAATTTTACAAGCTCTTTTTATTTTGCCAAGCCCTTTGTATGTAACGCTTTTGGTGAGAATCGGAAGCTTAAATCTTAAATCAGACAATCAGCCACAGCACAGCACCACTTTCGTTTTTTTTACCATCGGCCTCTTTTGATCCTCTCAGAAGTCATCCTTTTTGCTTTTCCTATGCTCTCTAAGGAATCTTAAAAAAACAAACCATTTTAAATGGTTATAATTATTAGCCGTGATGCATTGCCTGAGGTAGTCGCCGCGGACTCGCATACGTTTAATTTCACTGCCACCGCGCTTATCACCAAACTACTTTGCTGTTTGCACTATTTTAGCACAAAAAGAAATATGTTACCTAACCGGAACTGATCGCTTAACTATTGCCTCTTTGACAAATGGCAATACATTGGCAGCGATCACCTGATACCCTTCGGCCGTCGGGTGTATGCCATCAGTCTGATTCAGCCTGGGCTCTGCAGCGACATCCTGAAGGAAGAAAGGCATAAAAATAAGCGAATAGCGAGCTGCCAGATCATGATAGATTTGGTTGAACTTCTGCCGATATTCAGTCCCAAGATTGGTCGTCATCTGCATCCCAGTAAGGACAACGGTGATCTCACGGGATAACAGAATTTCAATAATCTCGGCAATATTATTTTTGATCAGCTCAGGGGTTATACCTCTCAATCCGTCGTTGGCCCCGGTCTCAAGGATGACAATGTCAGGATTCGACTTCAAAACCCAATCGACTCGTGAGCGTGCGCCACTACTGGTTTCACCACTCACTCCCGAATTAATCACCCGATAGTTCAAACCCGTCGCTGCCAGCATTCTTTCAAGTTCTGCAGGATAACTCTCTGACGGAGCAACGCCGAGCCCGGCAGTAAGGCTATCTCCCATTGCGGTGATCACGCCCTCATAGACAATCTTCTCAGGTTGAACCGCCTCTATCTGAGGTGACTCATCACAGCCGAACAACATGAGAAGACAACCAACACAAAGCAGAAGTCCAATGTCCGCGACAAGATGACACGGTTGTTTATTGCGTCTCATTAGACACCATTTTGTTGCCTCAAAAAAGCGGCAGGCCGCTGCCTTAGTATCCCGACAGAACTTACCAATCCTATGGCAACAATCAATATGAGCGTTATACCTATCAGCAAAAGAGAAGCGACGACATTTGCCCTGTAGGTAATCTCAAATACGAACCGGCAGAGCAGTCCTGCAGAAAAATTGGCAAAACATACTGCCATCATCGAACTGAGGAATCCAAGCAGTGTATTTTCCCAGATGAGCGTTTCCATGACGAAACGTGATCTTCCGCCAAGTACCCGATAATACACCGCCTCTCTTATACGTGACATGCG
>JABDPQ010000710.1 GCA_013042695.1 Desulfobacterales bacterium
GGTGAAGTGCAAGTTCAGCAGATAATTTTGATCTGCCGGTAATCATTGCATAATTCTCAGTGGCAGAAACGATTTCTCTTTGCACCGTTTCCGACAACGCCTGCGTGGTTTGGGCGGAAATGGACTCGCCAAGTTTCTTGGAAGTATTGTAACTAATCAAGGAAACGACTGCCAAGGGGACTAAACTGGCAAGAAGAAGAACAATAAAAAATTTCCATTTCAGTTTCATACGATCCTCTGATGAAATGATGGCAATTGAAATTGGATTTGCGCTTCGATTTATCGCTTCCAAAAACCTCTAACCACTTTGCCTGGAATCCACAAGAACAACACCGCCAGGAGCAAAGTTAAAACCATGTAACTCAAAGGTATGCAATGAAGAAAATCTGTATTGTCTGAGCTTCCGGAAAGCTTGGTGGATATATGGTGCAGCACTTCTCCTCAGGTACTGCCCAGGCAGTAATGGATTATTCCGAGCCACATGCACGACTTATTTTCTCATGTGGATCCCATCTTAGTCGGGATGGAAAAGACGGGTATTCGTGGGAGCTCTGATTTGGTTAAGCATTTGCATATTCACTTTTGCGTTCTAATATATCGATCTATATTGTAACTCAACCAATCGCAACCAAGAAAGTTTCGCAACAGCTTTTAACGTCGGTCTAATTACCGGTGTTTTCATATAACGGGCGGGATACTTCCTCGATCCCAAGCCACGTGCAGTGCTCATGCGATAAAGTCTTTTGAATTGGAATTTTTTGTGGCAGAGTATATTGGGAAAGGCTCAACGATTTAGTGATTATTGTCATTGATAACAACATATTAACAGGCATCTTTCTTCTTTTTTCAAAGAGGAAAGAATTATTCAGGGCAACTTTTAGATTTCAAGGAAACAATACAAAACACCATGAAAGCACTAGTTCTTGAAGAGAGAGGAAAACTTAGCCTGCGGGATTTTCCCGTGTCGATGCAAGTGGGACCCAATGATGTGCGGATAGGGATACATACGGTTGGTGTCTGCGGCTCAGATGTGCACTATTTTACCCACGGTAAAATCGGCCCATTTGTAGTGGACGAGCCGATGATACTAGGTCATGAAGCTTCAGGGTACATACTCGAGGCAGGCTCGGCTGTCACCCACTTGAAGGCGGGGGACCGGGTCTGCATGGAACCAGGCATACCTGATCCTACCTCCCGAGCCTCAAAACTCGGCATATACAATGTTGATCCCGCAGTCCGTTTCTGGGCCACGCCGCCTATCCAGGGCTGTCTCATACCTGAAGTGGTGCATCCGGCAGCCTACAGTTACAAACTCCCTGAGAACGTCAGCTTCGCCGAAGGAGCAATCATCGAGCCTTTTGCCATTGGCATGCAATCAGCAGTCCGCGCTCGCATTCAACCAGGTGATATTGCTGCGGTATCGGGATCTGGCACCATAGGAATTATGGTAGCACTGGCGGCTCTAGCAGGCGGTTGTGCCAAAGTTATCGTCGCGGATATGGCCCAACCCAAGCTCGATATCATAGCCGCCTACGAGGGCATCGAGGTTGTCAATATTGCAGACACTAAACTTGCAAGTGCCGTTGCCCAAGCGACAGATAATTGGGGTGCTGACGTTGTCTTCGAATGCAGCGGCGCTGCATCGGCAATTCTTGATCTGCCCCAAATCGTCTGTCCCGGAGGTACAATTGTGCTGGTCGGCATGCCTGTTGATCCTGTACCTGTCGATATAGTTGGCCTGCAAGCCCGTGAAGCAAGGGTTGAAACTGTGTTTCGATACGCCAATATCTATGACCGCGCAATAAATCTAATTGCCTCCGGCAAAGTAGATCTGAAGCCATTAATCTCTGCTACATTCGCTTTTGAGGACAGCATTGCCGCCTTTGAAAGAGCTGCTGAACAACGTCCATCAGATATCAAACTGCAGATACAGGTGGCCAAATAGCAATTTGTTATTTTATCGGTTGGGATAATCTCAACCAGCTCTGCAGGGGGAATCTATGGCTTATGATTGCTGCACCCGATTTAATTATCTCAACTGCTTGCAGGCTTTTCCTTAAACACTTGCAAGCCCTTTGCACAGAGGTGGAATCATTTTAGATACATTTCATATTTGATATGGATGGCCTGGTGGCCGATTAAGAACCGGGTTGGGATGAAGCCCGCAGAATTCTGGCCGGCACGCAAGCCGGAATGAATGTGGCGGCTGTGCCGGACAGCAAGTTCAACCCTGCAGTTGAAGTAGTAGCTCAAGTTAAACGACATCAATGCGAACAGAAAATAGGAGTGATTGGGATGCCAAATATAGAATCTAGAATGCAGGCGGCTTTTCTTCCCGGCAACAGCACGGTTGAAATGAAAGAAGTTGAAGTTCCCACACCTGGACCCGGAGAGGTACTGGTTCGGACAAAGTCCTCTACTATCTGTGGCAGTGATATTCGGGCGATTTATCGTGAACATCTGGGCAAGGGCCCCGAAGCCTACCAGAATAAAGTGGCCGGCCACGAACCTTGCGGGCAGATTGTGTTAAACGGGGCCAACACGAAACGCTTTAGCAAAGGTGATCGTGTTATTATTTATCATATCTCCGGCTGTGGGGTATGTAATGACTGTCGTCGAGGATATATGATTTCCTGTTCAAGTCCCTCCCGTGCCGCCTATGGGTGGCAGCGTGACGGCGGCATGGCACCTTATATTCTCGCCGATGAGAAGGATTGCGTCCTTCTGCCTGATGAATTGTCATATACCGATGGGGCTCAGATTGCGTGTGGCTTTGGCACGGTTTATGAGGGTCTCGAGAAAATAGGCATTTGCGGCAACGACCAGGTGTTGGTCGTGGGTTTGGGGCCTGTCGGCCTGGCCGCTCTGATGTTGGCAAAAGCTCTTGGAGCAACAAAATTAGTAGGTGTTGACACAGTAGAGGAGCGCTGCCGAATAGCAAAAGATCTGGGTCTGGCAGATGCGGTATTGGTTTCAGGGCCCGATACACACAAGAAAGCAATTGAGCTTTCCGATGGCGCTAAGGGGTATGAGCGCACCGTCGATTGCTCTGGTCATACTCTGGGTCGTCAATTATGCATTCGTGCAACTCGCCAATGGGGTAAAATGGTGATGATTGGTGAGGGCGGAACCGTCGAGTTCAATCCCAGTCCTGACATCATTCACGATCAAATCACCATTTACGGCTCGTGGGTCACCAATATCTGGCGCATGGAAGAATTGGTCGAACGTATTGTTCGCTGGAAAATTCACCCAGAGGATTTGGTTACGCATCGTTTCACTTTAGATGATTGTGATAAAGCATATGCTCTAATGGACCAGGGTAAATGCGGCAAGGTGGCTGTTGTGTTTGATGAAGAGATTAAATAGCAACGGCTAGCCAACTTATATTATCTGTAGAATTGGGCTTTCCGAAAATCTTTGTGCCTATCTGCTGAATGAAGGTTTTGAACTGCCGATACTGGCTAATAGCTGCATCCGCAACTCACCAAAAGAATTACGAGTAGGAGATAGAGATGGACGATCCAGTACTGATTGAAAAAAACATTCTGGAGCGATTTTCCCTGCATGGATGCACCGCATTAATTACCGGAGGCGGCCAGGGGATTGGCCGAGCATTTGCTCATGCTCTGGGCGAAGCAGGTGCCAAGGTTGCGATCGCAGACCTCAATGAGGATACGGCGATCACCACAGCTGCAGAGCTCAGAGCAAAAGGAATTGAAAGCCTTGCTCTGCAGGCCGATGTCACCCAGCGGTCACAGGTGCAAAGAGCAGTGAGCGATGTCCTGGAGGCTTGGGGAACCCTCACCATAGGGGTAAACAATGCCGGCATCGGAATGTGGAAAGACTCTATCGATCTGACCGACAGCGACTGGCGGAAGATCATGGCGCTAAACCTTGATGCGGTGTTCGTCTGTTGTCAGGAAGAGGCAAGGGGCATGGCCACAGAGGGGTACGGCAAGATTATCAACACGGCATCAATGTCAGGCCATATTGTCAACGCACCGCAATGCCAGGCGGCATACAACACTTCCAAGGCAGGGGTGATTCATCTCACCCGTAGCCTGGCTACCGAGTGGGCCAACAGAGGCATCAGGGTTAACAGCATTAGTCCCGGATATATCTACACAAACTTGATTGACGAACTGGTGTCCACACCCGAAGGCAAGGCGACAATGGATAAATGGCTCGATATGATTCCAACTGGAAAGCTGGGCCAAGTCACTGACCTGCAGGGGGCCGCTGTTTTTATGGCATCTGCTGCGTCAGACATGATGACCGGTGCAGACTTGGTGATCGACGGCGGCTACTGCTGTTGGTAGAGTGATTTTATCCAGATCCCAGCATTAACTGAAAGGAGATAGGAAGTTATGAAGATTGGAATTCACGCATATGCCTGGTGTTCGCAGTGGAGCAACGATACCCTTGATCTCATTGACAGGACCAAAAATCTTGGAATGGATTTTATCGAAATCCCCTTAATGGTTCTGGAAACATTTGACGCTGCAGCAGTTAAAGAACGCCTCCAGGAAGTAGGGCTTGGTGCGGTTACCTCAACGGTGCTTCTCGGTGATACCGATATCACCAGCGATGACGCCGCTATCCGGGCCAAGGGTGTTGAGTATCTGAAGGCCTGCGTCAAAGCGACCAGTGACATCGGAGCGGAAAATTTCTCCGGCGTTATCTATTCACAATTTGTTAAGCCGGCCTTAAAGCGACCCACTGAACAGGCCTGGAAGTACTCGGCAGACGGTCTTCGCGAAGCGGCGCGATTTGCCAAGGAACTTGGCGTAAATATAGGTATCGAGCCGGTCAACAGATATGAAACCTACTTGATAAACACCTGCGATCAGGCGCTGAAGCTAAAAGAAATGATCGGTGAAGATAACATAAAGATTCACCTCGACACCTATCACATGAATATCGAAGAAAAAAGCTACTACGATGCGACCATTAAGGCAGGAAAAGACCTGGTCCATTACCATCTATGCGAGAATGACCGCGGTATTCCCGGAACCGGCCTGGTAAACTGGGACGATATCTTTAGGGCACTGGCAGAAATAGACTACCAGCACAACGCCGCTCTCGAAAGTTTTGTCGATGCTACCGACAATATGAACACATGGGTATGGCGTCAGCTTGCCCCAGACGGAGATACGCTCCTGCGCCAAGGCGCAGACTTCATAAGGAAAATGCAGAAAAAATACGGCATGGCATAAAAGGTCTCAATTATCTCAGGATGGCAGGAAATCCCGTGGCTGTTTTCTGTTCATCTACTAGGTGCTTTGTGCAGGTTAGAAAGCAATTAGCCCAACAACTATACATAGCGACATAAGTTCCAGAAGCTTAATCAGGTACGTAACGAGCGAGGAGCCGGTGGAGCAGCCTGGTAGCGCTGTGAGCAGGCACCGCAGCGAGTGACACAGCCTGGCAAGATGTATTGGACTTATGTCGCTCTGTATAATAGACGTGCCGGATATGGTGACATCATAATCTAATTATTCGATCGGCATTCCTGCGCGAGATATTGGTGATCAGTTCAGCGTTTATGCTGTCGTTAGTTGCAACTCGCAGCTTCGCCTGCGTTTCTGTAAGGCCGGTCTCGACGTGTCGTTTACAGACGCGTCGATTGCACTCAGCTACGGGAACATCCAAGAACCACGTTTCGTCGAACACGCTGTCGCGCAGTTGACACCATGGTTCTGTATCCAAGAGTACGTAGTTTCCTTCTACCAATACGATTTGCGATCCTTTATGTAATTGTATACTTGCTTCTACAGGGTCTCCTAGGGCATGGTCAAAGCTAGGGAAAACCCCTTCACCGCTGCCACGTGCCCTAATGAGATCATTTACGAATCTTGAGGAGTTAAAGGTAAACGGTGCCCCACGCCGGGCGTGGGCTTCCACCGGATCCTCCATGGCATCTAATTCTCTACGATAGTAGTGGTAACCATCCAAAGGTATTATGGTGAGCAGTTTACCCAGTCGTGCCTTCAAAGCTTGCGCAAGCGTGCTTTTTCCACTTCCCGGCCCACCTGCAAGTCCAATCCAGAACTGCGAGTTACTAGTCAGCTGGGAGACTTTTTGTCTGAGTTCGGCCGCAAGGTCTTTGTGAGCAAACATATTATTCATAATCTCTTTTGATACAAATAGTAAGACAACTAGAGAATCTAAGAATACTGATTATGTTAAATCTAATCAAATAATCTGATACAATCTTTGATTAAGCCTGACAGAGAACCCACTCGAGATACCTTTGAAACAAAACCAGGTTTAATTAATCTTTACCCTTTACTGGTTTTTCAGGTAAAAAATTAAAATCATTAAGGTTTGTTGAACAGATTGTTTGATTAACATTTGGGCTTGTGCATTGATCTTTCTTAGCTCAATCCTGACACGGCTCGGCCCCCTGTCGATGGATGTCGGTATTCACATGCACAAGCAAACGATATTATCAAGATAGTGAGGAGGTGCAGTAGCCGTATCACAGAAGCTCATCGTCAAGTTGGTCTAGAAGAGTGTACACCAAGTTCACACAGTATTGGGTGGTTGTCTGCGGTTCCCCTACAGACCGGCATACGTCTACTCAATGTTCTCAGGAGGAGAATGACTATGAAAAGAAAAGTTTTAGCTCTAATCGCAGGGGCAGGATTAATGCTATCCCTTATGGGTGGAACGTCGGTCTTTGCTGAAGATGTCACGATAAATATTGCCTTGGCGAATAATCCTATTTCTCAGGCAATGGAAAAGATTGCCCGAGAAAAGTATTCAGCTCCCGGTGTCACATTGAATATTTCCGTTCTGCCCGAAAATGATTTACGCCAGAAACTGACGACCGAGGCCTCAACCGGAGGGACGACCTATGATATGTTTTATATAGGCCCCTACGAGGCAGCTAATTGGGCAAAGTTTGGCTGGCTGGAGAATCTAGAACCTTATTTTGACTCGCTGCCGGCAGATAAGAAAGAATGGTACGATAGGGATGATCTGATCCAAGGCATGGTGGGATCGCTTTCTCTTGATGGCGATTTGTATGCACTACCCTTCTATGGTGAAGCTTCATTCATCATGTACAACAAGGAACTGTTTGAGCAAAAGGGTTTGACCATGCCGGCTGAACCAAGCTGGGATGAAATCTACGATCTAGCCAAAAAAATTCATGATCCAGACAAAGGTATCGTCGGTATGACCATGCGTGGTGCACCCGGCTGGGGAATGAGCGGTGCGCCATTTGTCACCATTGTCAACGCCTTTGGCGGCAGGTTTTACGATATGGACTGGAAGGCCACCGTGGACACGCCGGAACAGCGTGGCGCCTGGCAAATGTATAAAAAAATTCTGCGTGAAGCAGGGCAGGCGGATATTCTCTCCTATACCTACAACGAGTGCATAGCGCTTATGCAGTCTGGTAAGGCAGGAATTTACTACGATGCGACGTCTATCGCGCCACCGCTGGAGGCCGAAGGCTCTGCCGTCAGAGGAAAAGTCGGCTACGTCATGCCCCCCCATCAAAAAATGAAAGCGAATACCTCCTGGTTGTGGAACTGGGCCATGGGAATCAACCCCAAGTCTTCGCAGGAGAAGAAGAAGGCTGTATTTGATTTCATGCTGTGGGCGACGTCAAAAGATTATGTCAAAATGACGGTTGATCTCGATCCTACTGGAGCCAGCACGCCGCCGGCATCAAGGTCGTCAACCTATATGCTTCCAGTATATGCGAAGACGCCGTATGCTGAAATGACCCTAAAAACTCTCGAGTCTACCGATTTCACCAAACCAACGATGGAGCCGGTACCCTACGTTGGCCTGCAGTATATTGCCATTCCTGAGTTTGCTGATGCAGGAACGCGAATGACGGAATATCTGGCAGATTACGTGGTCGATAAAATCACCCTGGATGAAGCAATCAGCAAGACCCAGAAATTGTTTGACCAGGTTGCAGAGGATGGCGGATACAGATAATCATGCTATTATCCTGTGCTGGGACAGACCTGTCAGAGACCAGTTCATTACCCTGTTCTCTGGCAGGTCCCTTTGGCTAGGAAAGTTATTTGTAAAATTCATATTTGCATTCTTGCTTCTTCCGGCCTTCCTGCAGTTGAACCTAGTAGGGGTATGGCCACGCCAAGAAGGAAAATGTCATGAAGAAACATAATGATTGGCGATTCTTAATACCAGGGATGATTGTGGTGGCTGTGGTCACTCAGGTACCTTTTATCTTAACCCTGGTCTATTCTACCCTCAGGTGGAATCTGGCTCGCCCCGACCTACCGGTAAAATTTTACGGCTTTAAAAACTACTGGTACTTTTTGAGGATAGAGGATTGGTCAGACATTCCGGTATTTTATTCAATCGTCTGGCAAACAATTCTGATTACAATATGTGCTTTGGCGCTATGTACAATCGTCGGTTTTTTGCTTGCCTTATTGCTGGATAACGTCATTCCTGGTGTAAATGTAGCAAGAACTTTGATTTTAGGACCATTTTTTGTGATGTCTACGGCCAGCGGTGTGATCTGGAAAACAACGATTTTGAATACTACTTTCGGGTGGTATGGCACCATCGCCAAATATTTGGGATTCACCCCGGTTGACTTAATCAGTTATCATCCCATTGCGGTCATTGTCTTTCTCTTTTCATGGCGGTGGATGCCATTCTTCGTACTCATGATGTTAGCTGGGCTGCAGAGTATTCCTGATGAGATCTTGGATAGCACGAAGGTGGACGGAGTGAACTGGTGGCAATCCACCTTCCTGGTGAAACTTCCGATGATTCGAAAACATATCAGTGTGGCGATGATGTTAGGGCTCATTTTTCTTGTTAAAGAGTTTGGGCTTATCCTAGTAACCACCGCCGGTGGTCCCGGAACAAGCTCATATACGCTTCCATACGCGGTCTACATGCAGGTGTTCAATGCCTCGAACGTGGGCCGGGCCGCAGCCTTGGCGGCCATCACCGTCGCTCTGACGTTGGTAGGAATCAATATTCTTCATCGATCCATAGAAAAACGAAGCGCCATCTATGACTAATAGGAGGTCACGATGAGTGGCACTCGGACGACTAAAGAAATTCAACGATCAATTTTGCTCAAAAAAGTACTCAGAAAGACGGTGCTGACCATCATCATCTTTACGATAGCCATCATCTATTTTTCGCCTGTTCTTTACATGCATTTATCGGCCTTCAAAACAGAATATGATGCGGTGAGTCCTTCGCTGTTCTTCCGTCCAACGCTGGAAACGTTCCAGAAGGTATTGGGTGACGACAACATGTACGGCTATCTGAAAAATTCACTGTTTCAGGTGTTTGGTGGAACTATTCTCTGCCTGCTCCTGGGAATTCCCGCGGCCTTTGCACTGGCGTTCGGAAAATTTAAATCCCAGAGTACGAATAAAAATGTCTACCTCTGGTTCCTGACCACGATTTTACTGCCTCCAGTTGCCGTGATTATTCCCTTGTATACCTGGTTTCAGACATTCAATCTCATTGATAACCCGTTTGGGCTACTGATTATTTATGTGGGATTTCACGTGCCGATTGTGGTGTGGATGCTGCACTCGTTCTTTTCAGATGTCCCTGTAGAAATTCTCGAAGCAGCCGAGATAGATGGTTGCACGCGCTTTCAACAGCTTACGCTGGTGGCGCTCCCGTTGGTGAGAACGGGAATTATTGCTGCCGGTCTATTGGTGGCCGTCTTTATCTGGAATGAGTTTTTCTTGGCCTTTAACTTGACCGGCAACGAGGCAGCTACGCTGCCCGTATATATGGCTCGGTTCCGGGAACAACAAGGGATGTTTGTCGCCCAGTTGTCGGCGGCATCCACAGTGGTCATCTTGCCCGCGGTGATATTTGGTTGGATTAGTCAAAAATCACTGGTGAAAGGACTGACCGCTGGTGGAGTTAAAGGATAATGCGTGAGCATTTCCTATCGAGAAGCCAATGATTTAAAGACAGAGCTTTTCCCATCCAAGGAGAAACAGTAAATGGCAGGAGTAAAATTAATTGATGTAGTCAAGCGCTATCCCAACGGTTTTCAGGCAGTCAATTCTATCAACCTGGAAATTTACGATAAAGAGTTCGTTGTCTTGGTCGGCCCGTCCGGTTGTGCCAAGTCTACTGCTTTACGAATGGTCGCTGGACTTGAGGAGATAACTGACGGCCAGATCCTGATTGGCGACCGGGTGGTGAATGATGTGGCAGCGAAAGATCGAAATATTGCCATGGTTTTCCAAAGTTACGCGCTCTATCCCCACATGGATGTCTATACGAATATGGCGTTTGCACTAAAACTGATGAAGTTCCCCAAAGAGGAGGTCGATCGGCGTGTTCGCAGGGCTGCTGATATTCTCGGGATTGAGGAACTCTTGGATAGAAAGCCGAAGCGCCTATCCGGTGGGCAACGCCAGCGAGTGGCGGTCGGCCGGGCCATTGTTCGGGAACCAGAAGTTTTCCTCTTTGATGAGCCACTAAGCAACTTGGATGCCAAACTTCGCGTGACGATGCGTGCCGAACTCACAACACTGCAGCATCAGTTGGAAACAACCATGATTTACGTGACCCACGATCAGGTGGAAGCCATGACGATGGGTGATCGAATCGTGATCATGAAAGAAGGGCACATTATGCAGGTCGGGACTCCTCTAGAGGTTTATAATTTTCCGGACAACAAATTTGTGGCTGGATTTATCGGCAGCCCGGCAATGAACTTTTTCAGCGCCAAACTTGTTCAGGTTGATGGGGGATTGATTATTGATAGCGGAAGTTTTCAGGTCAAGGTGCCGAAAGAATCTCATGGCATCTATGGCGGCTACAAGGACAAAGAGGTGACGTTCGGAATTCGTCCGGAAGATATTGTCGATACCTTGCCGCAAGACGCCCGGGGCCAATGGGAGAAACTCAACGCGGTGGTGAGGTTGATTGAACCGTTAGGCGCAGAGATCATTTTGGAAATGGAGTCCGGGCAGCAAAGATTCGTCGCACGCGTCGATCCCCACTCGAAATCGCGGCTCAATGAGGAAGCGCAAGTGTACTTTAATATGCGAAAGATGCAACTGTTTGATGCGAAAACGGAACAAGTAATTCCTCGGCCATAGCCATTATTTGTATAGCAAGCCTAAAT
>JABDPQ010000711.1 GCA_013042695.1 Desulfobacterales bacterium
GTTTAGGATTCAGGCATCAGACGTTCTTGCTGCTCAATTTGAGGCTCTTGGATCCGTACCTCTGAAGAAACCTTTTTCCGAGGTTTTCACCCTGCTGCAGACCAAAGCAATCGACGGTCAGGAAAACACCTGGTCCAATATCTACTCAAAGAAATTCTTTGAAGTGCAGGACTATATTACCGAATCAAATCATGGCCTGATCGATTACCTAGTCGTTACTTCCGCCGAATTCTGGAATGGACTACCGGACGACATTCGTATGGAAGTAAAGAAAGCTCTTGACGAGGCGCTTGAGTTCGGCAACAAGGTTGCAGCAGATAAAGCAACCGAAGACAGACAGAAAGTTGTCGATTCCAAACGCAGTGAAATCATAACATTGAGTGATGCAGAAAGAGCTCAGTGGGTAGAAGCAATGAAACCTGTCTGGGGTAAATTTGAGGAAGAGATTGGAAAAGATCTGATCGATGCCGCTTTCAACTCAAATTCAATGTAATCTCATTTGAGATCCTTGATATCTCATCATTGATAGAAGCGGACACGCTGGAGAACCCTAGCGTGTCCGCACCCATTTACTCAAGCTCTGATCAAGAGGTCAATAATGTTTTTTCGAATATTGAATAAATTCGAGGAGGCAATCATCTGCATTCTGCTTGTGGCGACGACTCTGCTAGTATTTATAGATGTGGTAATGCGGTTCGGCTTCAATGCGGGATTCCTCTGGTCTCAAGAATTGACTCTGCATATGTCCGGCTGGTTCGTTCTGCTTGGGGCCTCCTATGGCTTGAAGCAGGGCTCACATATCGGCATGGACGCATTTGTCAAGCTCTTTCCGCTGGGGGGGAGGAAGCTTCTGTCCGGAATTGGCTGTATCCTGGCACTTATCTATTGCGGGTTAATTTTATATGGTAGTTGGATCTACTTAAAGAAAATGCACATGATCGGCATTGAGCTTGAGGATATTCCAGTACCTGCATGGGTAGCTCACAGCATCCTGCTGATTGGCTTTACTTTTTTAACGATTCGCATTGGCATTTTGCTCTGGAACATAATATTCGGTGACGTTGAAGGGTTCAAACATGCTGACGAGGCTAAGGAAAGCATGCAGATAGTAGAAGAATTATCCAAGGAGGAGGCTACCACATGACGACTATTGGACTATTCGTTCTGCTTTTTGGCTGCATGCTTCTTGGCATGCCTATCGCTTTGGCTCTTGGGTTGTCAAGTATTGCAACCATCCTGATGTTCTCTAGTGATTCATTAGCGTCGATCGCACTTAAGCTATTTGAGGCACTCTCAGAACATTACACCCTCCTCGCCATTCCTTTTTTCATTTTATCTTCTCAATTCCTTTCCACAGGTGGGGTCGCCAAAAGAATAATCAGATTTGCCCTAAGTGTTGTGGGGCACATCAGTGGCGGTATTGCCATGGCATCCGTTTTGGCATGCATGATCTTTGCCGCTGTATCGGGTTCTTCACCGGCAACGGTTGCCGCGATAGGGTCGATCGTTATTGTCGGTATGGTTAAAGCTGGTTATCCGGAGAGTATAGCTACCGGTGTTATTGCAAATGCCGGAACGTTAGGGATTTTGATACCACCATCAATCGTCATGCTTGTTTACGCTGCGGCAACCGAAGTCTCTGCGGCCCGTATGTTCATGGCCGGCTTTATACCCGGGATCATGATGGGTCTGATGTTGATGATCGTTATTTTCTTTGTCGCAAAAATCAAGAAGATACCATGTCAGCCGTGGGCTGGATTTAAGGAGGTCGTAGTAGCCGGGTGGAGTGCTCTTGGCGGCTTGATGCTCATAATTATTGTTCTAGGCTCAATTTATGGCGGCATTGCCAGCCCCACAGAGGCTGCTGCCGTCTCAGCAGTATATGCATTTCTCGTTGCCGTCTTTGGCTACCGTGATATGGGCCCGCTCAAGAGTGTCCCATGGCGCAGAGAAGGAGAAAGTGTAGGCAGTCTTGTCGGTAGGAATTCCTGGATGGTTGCCTCAAATTTCCATAAATGCATCTATGACAGAGATATCAATAAGGTTGTGCTGGATGCGGCAAAGGTAAGTATCATGTTGCTCTTTATCATCGCCAACGCGATGCTATTTGCCCATGTGCTGACGACTGAGAGAATACCACATTATCTTGCATCCATTATTGTGGAGCTTGGACTATCACCATGGATGTTTCTTGTGGTTGTAAACTTGCTCCTACTGGCTGCCGGCAACTTTATGGAGCCCTCTGCTATCTTACTGATTATGGCGCCAATTCTCTTTCCGATCGCCACTCAACTTGGTATTGACCCGATTCATCTCGGTATAATTATGGTTGTCAATATGGAGATTGGTATGCTGACCCCGCCGGTAGGGCTTAACCTGTTTGTGGCATCCGGCATTACCGGAAACAGTATGGGCTGGGTTATCAAGGCGTGTTTGCCGTGGTTGGGCGTGCTTCTTGTCTTTTTGATATTGATCACCTATATACCGCAAATTTCACTTTTTCTGCCGGAACTCATAGATAAGATACAGGGATATTAACGGGCAAAGCAGCGCCATGCCGACCCTGAGGCAAGAAGACGGTCGTTACAATGGCGAACCGTCTTCTTGCATTTTGTTTTACAGCTGCTGGCACGCATTAAATTTTCTTATCTTATGAAGGCCTTTTATAATTTTGCTTAACAAAGAGGATCGCATATGCCTACACTACCTGATTATAAAACAATTCTCTATGCCACTGACCTTGGGGAACATACCAAACCTGTGTTTCGATCAGCTTTGAGTTTGGCAATCAAGTATGATGCCACAATCATCATGCTGCATGTTGTCGAACCAATGAGTTCAGCAATGCAAGCGGTTGTAGATACCTATCTCACCGAAATTGACGCAAAGAAAATATACAGAGACAACCTTCAGGCTGTATTGGACACAATGAAGCAGCGCTTGAAGGATTTCTGCAGAGCGGAACTTAACTCACATGAACTAAAAAGTTCCCATGTCGATGAGATGTTCGTGGTAAGCGGAAGACCCAGCGAAGAAATCATCAAAATCGCAGAAAAACATCAAGCCGATTTGATCGTTCTTGGTAAATCATCTCGGAGTGTTCTTGGAAGTGACGTTTCCGGTTCCACATCGCGTCGAGTCTCACGCTATTCAACCACACCAGTTCTTGTGGTGCCAAATCAATAAGACTCGGAACAGGACATTGTCCAGGAGCGCGACGATATCTCTCTGAGAACAATGCCAATCTCTGAGCAAAAACGGCAGATCAGGGTCGTACTGGCCTCACCGCGGGGGTTCTGTGCCGGAGTAGTGCGTGCCATCGAAACGGTACATCTCACCTTGAGAACGAAGGGAGCACCCGTATACGTGCTGCACGAGATCGTTCACAACAAACACGTGATCTCCGAGCTGGAAACTCAGGGGGCTGTGTTTGTCAAAGAGCTCACCGAGATGCCTCCCGGGGGAATCTGTATTTTCTCAGCCCACGGTGTCTCTGTAGAGACGGAAAAAGAGGCCCACGAGTTGGGGGTGCGGACGATCGACGCCACCTGTCCGCTGGTGTCCAGCATACACCGTATGGTCGAGCACTTTTTCGAGCAAGGCTATGATGTAATAATCATTGGCCACCACGGACACCCGGAGGTTGTGGGTACGGCGGGTCGAATCAATGGCAGGGTTTATATCGTCGCCAACAGGGAAGAGGCAGAAAAGCTTGAAGTAACTACACCCGAAAAGATCGCCTATGTCACGCAAACCACCTTGAGCCTGGAGGATGTCGCCGACATCAAGGATGTCCTCGAGGCTCGATTTCCCGCCATCAAAGGCCCGAAAAAATCAAATATCTGTTACGCCACCCAGAACCGCCAGAACGCGGTTACCGAACTCGCCAGTGAGTGTGATATTATCCTGGTCGTCGGCTCAAAAAACAGCTCAAATTCAAACAGACTCAAAGATGTTGCAGAAAAGTCGGGGGGCACCAGCTATCTTATTGACGACCGGGACGATATAGATCCCGCCTGGTTGGAGAACGTTTCCAAGGTCGGGATTACTGCCGGAGCATCGGCTCCTGAAAGGCTGGTTGAAGGGGTGCTTGACTGGCTCAAGGAGCATGCCCAGGTTGTGGAAGTGACCGAGATGATGGGCAGGCGCGAGCGTATCATTTTCAAGCCGGCAGCATTGGCCGAATAAACATCTACCGCCGACCTGATTCTTTCTTTTGATTCAAATCTATCTCTGCCGGTTTTCCCACCTTCACCACAAATATCAGGCCAGCGCCTCCTTGATTCTGGCCATCGCCAGGCTGACATTTTCAGACGAGTTGAATGCGGAGAGGCGAATATAGCCCTCACCGCATTTCCCAAACCCGGCTCCCGGGGTGCAGACCACTCCTGCCTTATCGAGAAGCTGGTCGAAGAATTGCCAGGAGTCCATTTTCCCTTCGATCCAGATATAGGGTGAATTGTCACCGCCGACACAGGTAAAGCCGAGATCCGACATGGAGGTTCGGATCAGCTCGGCATTTTTCATATAATAATCGACAAGTTGTTGCGACTGCTGTTGGCCCTCAACACCATACAGAGC
>JABDPQ010000106.1 GCA_013042695.1 Desulfobacterales bacterium
TTATCCGGCATAGCCGTCTGCAGCCTTGGCCACTGTCATCCGGCGGTTACCGAGGCAATCTGTAAACAGGCCGCTACCCTGGTCCATGTGTCCAATCTTTACTACACACAACCTCAGACAGATCTCGCCGAGATGCTTGTTGCCAAAAGTTTTGCTGACCGGGTCTTTATGGCAAACAGCGGTGCCGAAGCAAATGAAGCTGCCATCAAGCTTGCTCGGATAGCCTCGGAAAAAGGACGCTATGAAATCATCTCACTTGAAGGTTCCTTTCATGGCAGAACACTGGCGACCGTGGCGGCAACGGGGCAGCCAAAGTTCCATCAAGGCTTCGATCCCCTGCCTGATGGTTTTCTGCACGTACCGTTTGGTGATTTGGCAACCCTGGCAAACAGCATAACCACAAGGACCTGTGCGATCATGTGTGAGCCATTGCAGGGGGAGGGTGGTGTTCGGCCCCTGGGTAAGGAGTATCTCCACGGCATTCGATCGCTTTGCGATAAGCATGGCCTCTTATTGATCTTTGATGAAGTACAGACAGGTATGGGACGCACGGGTACACTGTTTGCGCATGAGCAATATGGCATTACACCAGATATCATGACCATTGCCAAGGCACTCGGCAATGGCATGCCAATCGGAGCAATGCTAACAACGGATAAATTGGCCCAAGCATTCGTGCCGGGCACTCATGCCTCAACATTTGGAGGAAATCCAGTGGCAGCGGCGGCAGCAGTTGCCACTTTGAACGTGATGCTTGGTGATGGCTTTCTGGCAGGTGTTCGTGAACGGGGCGAATACCTTGCAGCCGGCTTAAATTCATTGGTAAGCCGGTTTCCTGATCTCGCATCAGGCGTGCGAGGACTAGGGCTGATTCGTGGCCTTGTCTTAACAGAAAAAGGCATCAAGCACGGAACCGAAATCGTTAAGGCAATGTTTGAAAAAGGCTTTCTGATCAATTTTGCTGGTAATGTCGTCCTGCGTTTCGTACCGCCCCTGGTTATCAGTAAGGACCAAATAGACCAGTTGCTTGAAACACTGACTCAAACACTTACTGAAATTGGTGCGTAGCCCCATCGAGTTCGTTGTGCAAGCAGATTTGTAAATCTGGCAAAACGTTTTGCAAATCATCCGTTTTTTATGTAATGATACATGCTTTCTTGGCCGGTTTTAAGCAGGATCGGCAAAGCATGAAATAGTGCACCATTACCATCTTTTTTCTGCGAGAAAGCAATATCTAAAAACGGTACCATCAAGCATTGTTGATTATCCTAAAAAAAGACAGACACAGATTAATTAGTAAAAAATGTTTGGCTCATTTTTATCGGCCTTTTAAGCAATACCCAAGTATTAGAGGTAACAAATGAATGTTAAAAAGATCGTTCTTGCCTACTCCGGTGGGTTGGACACGTCGGTTATTTTAAAATGGCTGGCCGAAGAATATGATTCGGTAGTCATCGCATATGCTGCTGACATCGGGCAGGAGGAAGATTGGCAGTCAGTAATCGCCAAAGGAATAGCAACAGGCGCAGAGAAAGTTGTTATTTCCGATCTTAAAAAGGAATTTGTTGAAGATTATATTTTTCCTGCATTTCGAGCTAATGCAATTTACGAGGGGTCTTATTTGCTGGGTACATCTCTTGCGCGGCCATTAATTGCAAAAGAACAAGTACGCATTGCCGAGGCAGAAGGCGCTGACGCTCTCAGTCATGGTGCGACTGGAAAGGGCAACGATCAGGTGAGATTCGAGATGGGCTATATCGCTTTGAATCCAAAACTGAAGATAATCGCCCCATGGCGCATCTGGGATCTTAATTCCCGAACCAAACTGATGGAATTTGCCGAGAAACGCAACATCCCGATACCCGTTAGCAAGAAAAAACCTTACAGTTCAGACGGGAACCTTTTGCATGTAAGTTTTGAAGGTGGCATGCTTGAGGACCCATGGAGAGAACCTGATGAGGAAATGTTTAAACTCACTGTTTCTCCAGAAGCAGCCCCCGATAAACCGATATACGTTGAGCTTGAGTTTCAGGGTGGTAGTCCCGTTGCAATTGATGGCGTACGACTCGAGCCACTGGCGTTGTTCACTCAGCTGAACAAACTAGGCGGGATGAATGGCATAGGCCGGCTGGATATGGTTGAAAACCGTTTTGTCGGAATGAAATCGCGAGGGGTCTATGAAACCCCTGGAGGTACAATTCTGCGGGCGGCACATGGTGACCTGGAGTCTATCACACTGGATCGAGAGGTCATGAGGATACGGGATAGCCTGGTGTCCCGCTACTCCGAACTGATCTATAACGGATTTTGGTTCTCACCGGAACGAGAGTATCTGCAATCGACTATGGATGCGTGCCAAAGTACGGTCAACGGGGTTGTCAAGTTGAAACTCTATAAGGGAAATTGCCTGCCAGTTGGCAGAAAATCGGATCAATCCCTGTATCAGGAAAGTTATGCGACATTTGAAGAAGACGATGTATTTAATCAAGCGGATGCCGGCGGATTTATTCGCCTAAACAGCCTGCGCATGAGAATTCAGGCACTGCAGAGATTATAGTCCAATGGCAGACAAAAAGAGCAGTGGATCAGAAAAGCTCTGGGGCGGCCGCTTTGAACAAGCTACCGCAAAATCCGTGGAGGCTTTCACCGCCTCAATTCATTATGATTCCCGTCTTTATAAACATGATATAGCGGGTAGCAAAGCCCATGCCTCTATGCTTGCTGACAACGGTATATTGTCACGAGAGGAGTTGGCATTAATTGTTGACGGTTTGACTGAAATTGAAGATGAAATTGAAAGCGGCACCTTTGCCTTTAAGCGCGAGCTTGAAGATATTCACATGAATATCGAAAAAGCGTTGGTGAACAAGATAGGTCCTGTTGGTGCAAAACTGCATTCCGCCAGGAGCAGGAACGATCAGATTTCACTTGATTTAAAACTCTATCTTCGCGAACAATGCGATTATTTGACAGAGCTGCTCGATGCAATTCGCCGGGTCTTTGTTGTGCTGGCGAGGGATTATATGGGTGATGTAATGCCCGGCTATACTCATTTGCAGCGGGCTCAACCAGTGCTGATATCTCACCACCTTCTGGCCTATTACGAGATGTTCGGCAGGGACCGCGATCGCCTGCAGGACTGCCGCAAGCGAATAAACATCAGCCCGCTTGGCAGTGCAGCAATGGCAGGCAGTGGGTTGCCGATAGATCGGGATCTGGTGGCTGACCTGCTGGGGTTTGACGGTGTTACAGCCAATTCCATGGACACCTCGGGTGATCGCGATTTTGCCCTCGAATTTGTCAGTTGTGCAGCGATGATCCAGCTGCATCTTTCGCGCCTTTCCGAAGAGCTTGTTCTCTGGTCCAGCAGTGAGTTTGATTTTGTTGCTATTTCTGATCAATTCTGCACCGGCTCTTCTATTATGCCCCAGAAAAAAAATCCGGATATTCCCGAACTCATCCGGGGCAAGAGCGGTAGAGTGGGTGGCAGTTTAATGTCGTTGATGATGCTGGTCAAAGGGCTGCCTCTGACCTACAATCGTGATTTACAGGAGGATAAAGAGCCGGTCTTCGATGC
>JABDPQ010000723.1 GCA_013042695.1 Desulfobacterales bacterium
ATGGATCGTAAGATGAAGATTTGAAATGGCTCCCCGGGACGGGCTTGATCGAACCTCCTGGATGGCCCCAGCCATGTGATGGCCCACTCGGTGACTAATGGTTGTTAATTTGCGCCGAATATTGAACCACTTTTGCACTAAAATTAGACCCGCCCATTAATTTCTATGTGCCTGAATATTTGAAGTAACCCTGAACTGGGGGAGGTTCACGTATAAGTGCAAATGTGGCCCAAACGAGCATGCTAATCAACACGTACTGGTTCCTCGTTTGTCTTCCTGCAGCTTGTGATCGACGGAGCAAATTGCATTCTGAATAAGTTCCAATTCTTCTGGCTGAATATCCTGATTCTTTGTATGATTATAAATCTCGGTAAGAGCAACACGTACTTTCTCTGTGCCCACTGCTGCCAACATATTCACAGCAAGAAGTCGTCCATGCCGATTATCCCCAACACCGCAATTATCTGCATAGAACTCAAAAAGAATTCTTTCCTGGTCTGGTATCTGCAATCTTTCCAGGATTTCCTTAAGCCCAAAGAAAAGAGGCGCCATGCGTAACGGCCCCCATTTTCTGACGTATCTAAGAAATTCTAACGTGGTTTTTTCAGGGTTCTTTCTGCCCAGTTTAAATGCTATCCATTCTTCAAGTTGTTCAATCGATTTGCTGTAAACCAGCTTGTTGCCACTCCCGATGAGAGACAGCGACACAATCAAAGCCATTAAGTCATTGTCATATATTGCTACTACATGGTATTTGGTATCCGTCGGCTCAAGCATCCAATAGACAGGCTCGAATTTCATCCGTTCAATCTCTCCGCCCCACAGGATCCTGGCAGTCCCGTCCACGCCCTCTGCTAACCTGAGGCCATAGTTTTCAGCAGGAACGGAAATATCACTGATTTTATACACGAGACCGGTAATGACCTCTGTCTTCCTCCCTTTGACGTTTACTGGACGCGCCCCTTCCCAGTCGATCTGACCTTCGATATGCATCCACGAATGCCAATCAAAAAATCGAAATGCTGTGGGTATAAACCTTCGATCCTTATCTTCATAACCGATTTGCGCTTTTTCAACCTCAACGGGAAGATTGAGATAGGGGGTTATAAATTTGATACGTAATCCGATCGCAATATTATCCTCACGGCTGAGTATCTCGATGTCAGCTGTGACGTTGCGGTGCAAATACCGTAGGAGAGGGATTCTCTCGAGGAAAGATGAATAACGAATAAATCGCAACTCTATGGATAAGGCGCGTTGTCGGATCCAGTTTAAAGAGATCATCAATGCGGAGGAAGAACCCGGTCTGTTTTTTTTCATTATTTTAATGATAGCACTCGCCGCCAACAGCATAGACAGAGGAATAGCGGAGTGTTGTCGTCCGCAGAAAACTTTGCCGCCCGCCAAGAGTGCCATGAATCCCCCAAGAAAGCGGTTAATCCATGAATAACCGGCACCGGGATTTACCCATAACATCATTGGTGTTGTGCCAGTAAGTCTGCTCCTTCACCCCGGTCAGCGTGAGAAACCGGCACACCAGTGTTGCCTGTCGGGTGGGGTTATGATTGGAAATTACTTTCTCGTCGAACAGTACGCCCCTGTCCAGCAGGTAGGCTATGACGGCGACCAGGGCAATAATCAGTAGCTGGTATCTGAATTTGATTTTCATCTGCAGTGCCCAAAGGCAAAGGCCACTCGAAGGTCCCCGGGACGGGCTCGAACCGCCGACCTGGTGACTCACTGTCACAGGGAATAGCCGGGGAAGAATGCCTCAAATCAGAACAAGGCCCTTTCGACGAACAGGATTGCCACCGGCGTCATGGCAACAATAATCATCAGTCCGGCGCAAACGCCGGTGTAGATGTTTCTTATCACAGAAATGCCTCCCACTTCTGAACAAACGTTGACGGCCATCCTTGCCTATCCTTTGGCCCTTCAGAAAGCGGGAATAGTTGGGGGGTGTCTGTTATGCCGCGATACAGCGGGCAGCTGAATGCGGCAATAAAAATATATTGTATCTTGGTAGATCCGGTAAATAGTCTAACTTCCTGGTTTATTGGCTCCCCCTGACGGGCTCGAACCGCCGACTTGGTGGTTAACAGTAGCAGAAACAGTATGTTATGTCACGTGAAGGTTGAAGGTTAGCAAGTCCTTTTCTGTTGACCCTTCTGCTCACCGAGCCGGATCGAACTTATACCGAACCTTCCCGATCATGTAACTCTGAATTTGGCGCAATTTATTGTGCATTTTTGAATATGCTCAGCGCGTTGTGTCCTTGGGGTGACCGTGTCCGGGCCCAAGGGTGCGTCCCGGTGTCGGGAGGCGATAACAATGTACTGAAAATCTTTCGAAAAAGTAAATCCTGATC
>JABDPQ010000744.1 GCA_013042695.1 Desulfobacterales bacterium
GCCTTACCCTTTATCTGAAGAGCATCCCTGTTCGCTGTCGAAGTAATCTCTCTGAGTTCCCGGTCAACCGTACCGAGAATTCGGGCTTTCTGACCTTCACCCATGGAGCGTTTTTCTGCAGCAATTCTCTTGCGCTCAGATATCATTCGGTCATAAACTCTATCTCTAACAGAGTCGATATAGTTGACTCGCTTGAACACGACGTCAACGAGCTCAATACCGTATTGCGGTGTGGCAAGGGCGGCAATTTCTAATATCTGATCGGATATGACATCACGTCCTCGATTAGGTTTGCTTCCTGGCTCTTGGTTGGAGGGGGTCATTCGATCGAGCGTCCAGTCCGAACTGCGAATGATCTCAATCAGGTTGTTCTTGTTTACCATATCCCGTGTGGTGCCGTTTATCATGTCATCGAGAAGTGATTGCGCTCGGTCCTCTGTTTTTACTGCCTGCATGAATTTCAGGGCATCAACGATTCTCCAGCGGGCGGTAACATCAAGATATACAAAGGTCTTGTCATTGGTTGGGATCTGGTTCGGGTCCCCGTCCCAGATATAGATTCGTTTATCGAATTCATTGACCTTCTGGAGAAACGGCATTTTAAAATAGAGACCTGCATCGGTTTTTGGTGTTCCGATTGGTCTGCCGAACTGGGTTATCATGACCTGTTTGCCTTCCTCAACGATGAAAAAACCGTCATAGACAACAACGATACCTAGAAGGACGAGGCCAACCAGAAGAAAATTAGCTATTTGTTTCATGATTTATTCCTTAGTAATTGTAATCTTTTATTGGCCCGTAGCAGTTGTGGCACCTGTTCGCAGGTTCAGTAATGGCAGAGGACTCTGCTGATCTTCGTCTATGACATAAGTTTTTTCAACGGTTGGAAGAATTTCCTGCATTGTTTCAAGGTACATACGCTGTCGGGTGACATCGGGAGCGTTTTTATATTCTGCCAGAATATCGAGAAATCGTATTGTTGCCCCCTCGGCGTCATTTATCCGCTCCTTGGCATATCCATAGGATTCTTCAATGATTTTTTGCGCATTACCGCGGGCTGCGGGAATTACTCGATTATAGGTTTCTTCGGCCTCATTTACCAGTCGCTTCATGTCCTGATCGGCCTCGTTGACCTCGTTAAAAGCCGGCTTGACCGGGTCGGGCGGGTTGATGTCCTGAAACTGAACCGTAACCAGACCAACGCCTGCTTCAAGAAAGTTGAGTTGATCCTGCAACTCGGCCTTTACCTCCGCTGCGAGCAGATCTCTGTTACTGAGGACGTAATCAAAATCCATGTTTCCAACTACTCGTCTGGTAACACTTTCCGAGAGATCATGCACGGCTTGCCGGACGTCCTGAACCTTGAACAGGTAGTTTATCGGATCGCTGACGCGATACTGCACAATCCAGGCGACGTTGATAACATTTTTATCAGCAGTAAGCATCAGCGATTCCATGTCATATCCACGACTGTCAAGCGCAGAGCGGCCGCCCGAAGCTCTGGTGCGGAAGCCAAATTCCTGTTTTTGAATCTGCCTGACATTGACTTTGGTAAGATCCTCGATGTATGGGACTTTGAAATGCAGGCCCGGCTCGACCGTTCTGTTAAACTTACCGAATCGCAGTACAACGCCAACCTCGCTGGGTGCAACTTTGAAAAAGGATTGGTAAACGCCCTGAAGAACAACAATAATCAGGGCAACTACCAGAATTTTACCGATAACTGAGAATGGATTTGCTGGTTGTGATGGTGCTGGGGGTTCCCCATCACCTGAGTCGGACTTTTTTTTGTCAGAAAAATAGTTCTGCAGCTTCTTTATGAGCTGCGCTACAATCTCTTCGGGGGTCTGTGGTCTCTTTTTCCTACCCCATGGAGGTTGTTGATCCTGGTTGGCCATTAATACATCTCCTATGTTTTTTCTTGAGCCTGTTCTTTTGAAGTATGATCAGTCGGCCAGTGACTTCAAAGGTTTCATCTATCGCTATATCTTTGATAACTTATTAGTAGGGTAAGTATGTATCGGAGCAATTGCAAATCAAAACATCACAAGCTAATCCATAATTAACAAAGAAACAAGTTATTTAAAATGTTGTGGAAAATGGCGTGGACCAGCTGAAAAGCACGAGGCAAATACCACCGATGAGACAACATACCTGCAGGAAGGGGGACGTTCTTATTGTTGAAAACAGGTTGGTCTCAAGAAGAAGACCAAATATAAGCCCCGAAATCAACCCAAACAGATGGCTCCCAAGATCTGTACGCTCTCCAGAACTGCCAAGCATGGCAAGTAATGCGGCGCCAGCCATGAAAGGCACGAGCACTCTGATACCAAAGAACTGCCTTCGTTTAATAACCTGGTGCATGGAAAGCATCCCGATAGTGCTGAATACTGCCGTTGAAAAACCAACAAAGATATGATCGCTGCCATGTGCCAAGACATTGATATAATTACCAGCTGCTGCGGATAGTAGCAGGGCCAACAAACCAAGTCCGGCACCATGTATTTGGAAAAAAAAGTAGACAAGAAATCCGCCTATTAAACAGTTTCCGGCAAGATGTGACAGATCTGCATGCAGCGTTAAAGCTGTCACCAGGCGATACCATTCACCATGCTTGAGAATTGCCTCGGCATTACCTGCTCCTGCTTGAAACCAAAACGAATGCTGGCGCCAGGGTCCGGTTTGTGTCAAGAAAAAGAGGGCCAGCGCGCCGACCAGCATTATTGTGGCACCGACGGCTGAATGTGCCGTCTGCTCAGTTTCTTCTATTATTGGCGGCCAATTACTGTTTTCAGCGAAGTAGCAATGCAGCTGATACATGGCTCGTTCGCGCTCGGCAGCGGCTACATAGATACTTGCAGAGCCGTCATCGTGTTGCTGGATTCGGTGATTGATACTCTTGGCAGAAAGAACAAGAGAACAGGTGATGATCGTATTGCGGTTGCGGGAAGAAAAAACTTCGAGTTCTTCAGATGTTTGATTGGCCTGGGAATCCATTCAATAGCGTCGTTTGCAAACTTGTGAACTCTGGTCTGTACAGTGTATCTGCATTTATAGCGTCTCAGGTGGCTGTCATGAGTAATAGGCGTTGATAAATCGTTGGTTGCTTCACGCCTCAAGCATCAATTAAAAAAGGCTACCCGATGGGCAGCCTTTTTGGGTTGCAGAAGATAAAAGCAGAATGCTAAATCAGACGGTCAGTTGAAACAACAGCACCATACTTTTCTTTGAGAGCAAGTAATTCAGCTTTCTGCTGCGTATACACATGGAATAACTGGGCCGGAATATCGGACTCTTTGCTGTAGGCCTCTGTCTGCATATCGATACGATGGATGATATTATCCAAATAAAGCGCAAACTGCATATCGTAGAGAGATCTTGGATACTCTTTGTCAATTGAGACGAACAGTTCTTTGAGGTCCTCATAAAGCGGCAGATAGCCGATTGGTGTGTCAATTGCTTTAACGTCACCATTGGCAAAGAGTTCGAGCCAGCCAAGCCAGACTTTAACATCTCTCTTTTCCCCAAGAAGCGTGTCACCGGTGCCGCCCCGATTGCCATGGGTGAGAAAGTAGTTGAGCCCTGCCATGATTGGCCTGCCGGCTTCTGAAAGTTTAGCGGAATTGAAGAAGGAAAATTGAGCATCCATATAGTCGGCAAGCGCGCCGGGTATGAAGGGTGCATTGGCCCATGGTTGTCGTCTGACACCCACGGCGCCAATCTCAGTAGCAGTGGCCTTGGAAACGATTGATGCACCTATGACAACCCCTTCGTCCATGTTTTTTGCAACCCACACAGGCGGCATGGTGTCGCTATCTCTCCCGGAATAGGTGATAACTTTTACCGGTACACCAGCAGGATCTTCAGCCGCCTCAGTATTGTGGTTGGCAATTGCAGATGCCAGCAGGGTGCAGCGAGAATTCTTATGAGACATAGGAATAAGGTTCCCCTCACTATCTGTCTTTCCTGTATGCCACTCACCCTGGAAGTTGACCCCTTTTTCGGGTGTCTTCTCACCGTTGCCAACCCAGTGGGGAACACCCTGCTCATCGATAAGGACGTTAGACCAGATCACCTCGGTCCCGTCTCCTCGGAGACAATCCATCAGAAAGGGATCCCCTTCACGGTTTACATCTTCAACGATACCGAAAATACCTTTTTCAGGATTGATAGCCCGCACTGTGCCATCGGGGGCTATCCAGATTTGAGCCAAATCGTCGCCAATGAAATCAGAGCCGACCATGGCAGTTGTTGTCTTTCCGCAACCAGATGGTGCAGCCCCTGCCATAAATGTTTTACGGTCCCCAGGTCCGGTGATGCCGGTAATGAACATATGTTCCGAGAGGTGTTCTTCTTTTTTATAGTAGGTGGCATAGTCGACGCAGAAACGGTGATTGCCCTTTTTCATCAGCAGCGTATTGCCAGCATAGGTGCAGAACGTTGAGAAGGTCGTCAGCCAGCTCCTGTCCATGAATATTCTGGCATTGGGAACATCTTCAGTGCGATTTGGCCCTTCGGAGTGCAGGTTGGTAAAAAAGATGCCGACGCGCTCGACTTCTTTGTCGAATTGATCGTAACAGTTACGATACAGCAGTTCGGCACTATGCAGAACATACGTTGATGATGAGAGCTCAATTGCCGGGACGGATGCTTCTGCTCCAACGGGTCCACGACTATAGAAACCAATCATCATCGTCATCCCATGCATGATACCATCCATGTGCTCTTTGACATACCCGGTTGCCTCGGAACGCAAAACAGATTTAGCCAGGGAGCTTATTTTCTCATCTTCATTGATGATATAAAACGTTTGGTTAACAAGACGGGCCTGATCTTGTGGCAGGTCGAAATGGATAGTGTGACCATCTTTGGCTAACTTTTTTTCTTCTCCTTTGGAAAGCGAATACTCTCTAATCCACTGAATATCTTCCGGTGAGCCGGAGTTGACAAAAACAGCATCTGGTTTGCATATAGAAATGGCGTTGGCAATTTTAATGAGGGCATCACTATTTTTGATAGGGGCAAGCTTTGCCAGGTTACCACTATCCAGATTTGCTTCAATTACCGCCTGAGCTTGAGGCAGTGTTGTGAGTGCCCCGACAGTTGCCAGTATATCGGCACCTTTTTTTAATTCGAGCATGCTGTACTCCTTGCTATTCAATGGATTTAGGAGACAAGATCTTTTGTCGACCGTGCGGTAAAATCTTGCGATTCCGGGAATGATAAAATTTAATTTGATTCAGTCAATAAGTATTACATCAGCACCAGTCAAGGCCGCTAGAGCTTGTTTGAGAGGTTTTTACAAAAAGCTGACATAAGTAGTTTGCAGTGCTTACTATTAGTCTGTGAACATGGGCAGAGGCGATGATATCCTGATATTGGGGCATACCAAGAGATTGCCTCTTTTAATGATTCGTGCTATAGCCTCTGACCAGATTGATAATCCGTTGTTATAGATAGACGGGGAGTTTAGGTCCCGATGGATCTTATAGGCAGTTCAGTAC
>JABDPQ010000745.1 GCA_013042695.1 Desulfobacterales bacterium
CGCATCGGTGCCAAAATCCGGTTCGGTTATCATGAGTCCTCCCAAGGATTCATTTTTAAGAAAAGTTTGAAAGACATGAGCTTTGGCTTTTTCCGTGCCATACTTAGCAACTGGCTCCAGAAATAGAGAGCCGTTGATCCCAAACATGAGACCCACTGCGATGGATTCGTAAGACGCTGCCTCCAACAAAGACAGACATTGAGCTGGCTTCCCCCCTAGCCCTCCATAATCAGAGGGTATAAATACCGAAAGAGGTTTTTGAGCCAAAATCTTATTTAAAAAATGACGAGGTAGACCCTCCAGGTGATTGACCGTTTCGATTTCTGGGTTTTCGACAAGAACGTTTCGGAGATTCTGCTGAAATTCCTGGATAAATGTTTCGGTTGTAGAGTGGGACATCGTCACATCCTTTTATTTTTGATCACTGAAAAAATATATTCTCACGAGTTATTTTGGAAATGGCAGATAAATAGAAATGCTTTCATATGAGCCTTTTGCAAAATGAAGATTTTCGTTCAAAGTCAAGGCTTGCAAAAATTTTTTACTGCAGGCATGTAATTGATATTCCGAGGATAAAAATTTAAGCATAACATAGAGGTTGAACGAAAAGGGCGTTATGCAAGTGGCTCACACAACAAGATAGCCAGCATTGGGTTACTTGCAATAGGACCTACCATTATACTAGAGATGTCGGTCATAATACATTAAATGAGCAAAACATCGGCGAAATAGCCGATATGATCAGAAACCCCTCGGTGCGGTTCTGGAATCAGTCCGGCTTCTTGCACCGTAAAAAATCGTGGTTCAATCCAGATATAGTCGACCCTCATATCACCTTTTAAAAGGCTGCCTTTGATATTGGCTTCTTCTGAGAGTCTTGTCTGGGCTAATTGGCACGAGTCAGCTAACCGTTCTTTTAACGGGTGCAGCACTGGGTCATCCGGTCCAAGATTCAGATCACCCAGCATACAGACTGGTGACGTGATATCTTCCAGCCATTGGATAATATTTTGGATCTGCTTTGCTTCTTCTCCGTGGTCAAAATGAACATTAATAAACGTCACCACTGTTCCACGGATTTTCATCCTGCACATTAAGCCGGTTCGTCCAACTCCGGTTTTTTTATCGATTCGGATCGTTCTGCTGCCGACCTCAATCAAGGTGGAGTGGTATAAAAATGCGAGACCCCACTCAAAGAAGAACAAGCGGTAGCCAATGGGATGAGACATATAAATAGAATTCATTCCTGTCAGACGTGCCAGATTTTCTGCCTGTAATTGATTTCTAACCTCCTGCAGCGCAACCAGATCGGGGTTGATAGCACGAATGGCATCGGCTGCGACAGCAAGTTTTTCATGTGATGTTGACAAATCATATCCACGTTTATCCAAATCTTTGCAGCCGGAACCGTATCGAATGTTAAGCGTCATAAGCCGCATTTGCAATTCACCATCATTTTTCTGCTATAGTAATCTCTGAATAAACTACCTGCACATATGTGCTTCCTGGCGATTATTACCCGATAATACCTCCAGGTTCATTGCTATAGAGTAACGCATGTTGAGCAAATAGGAATTGCCTCCTTCTGCTGGTTTCTCGTGAACGTTTTTTTTCGGCAACGCTTTTGTGGAAAAAAAACCATAAATTCATAATGTTAAATTTCCTCCAAACCAATAGCGTGTTGTCGTTTTTAAATTGCAACACTCACTGGTAAGAGTAAAAAGAGGTTGATAGGCTCAAGCTTTGTGGAGTAACGTTTGTGACTGAAATTCGCAATAGGATACCAAGATATGCTCACATGCCCTGACTATGAAGTAATTTTACAATCAGCAAAACGAATCAAACCATTTATCCATCGAACACCTGTCCTGACCTGTCAAACAATAAATGATATGTGCAGCTCTGAGGTCTTTTTCAAGTGTGAGAATTTTCAGAAAGCAGGCTCGTTTAAATACCGGGGAGCAACAAATGCGGTTTTATCTTTAAGCGAAACAGAAGCTCGAACAGGTGTAATTACACAATCATCAGGGAATCATGCTGCTGCAATTGCTCTTGCTGCAAAGCGCAAGGGCATTAAAGCGTTTATCGTCATGCCGAGCAATGCAGCAAAAGCAAAAATTTCTGCCGTTAGAACGTATGGCGGTGAGATTCACTTTTGTGAGCCAACAATTTCATCAAGGGAAGAATTAGCGGATCGACTGGTACGTGAGAAAGGGTTTCCGCTCATTCCCCCATATAATGATTACAGGATTATTGCCGGGCAGGCTACCGCTGCACTCGAACTGCTCGAGCAGGTGAATAATCTTGACATTATCATTGCACCAGTTGGAGGTGGGGGGCTTCTGAGCGGCACGGCGCTTACTGCATCCGGCTGTTCTCAGAAGATACAGGTTTTCGGAGCGGAACCTCAAGGAGCAGATGATGCACAGCGATCATTTATTGCCGGCAAACTCATTCCCCAGACTGCCCCCAACACTATAGCAGACGGTTTGCTCACCAGCCTGGGCAGTTTAACCTTTCCCATTATTCAAAAATATGTGCATGATATAGAACTTGTTTCAGAGGATTCTATTATAACAGCAATGCGTTTTGTCTTCGAGAGAATGAAAATAGTGATTGAACCCTCGTCAGCTGTGGCAGTGGCCCCTCTCATTGAGCAGAGAGGCAAGTTTGAGGGCAAACGTATAGGGGTTATTTTATCTGGGGGAAATATTGATTTGGATCGACTTCCCTGGATGTGAGGATCCTTTGCGACCAGCCTAAAAATTGCGATTTGTTTTTAGGGCTGAGCGATCCAAAGCATATTTCTTTTGAAAGTGAACTATGCCATATCATGCTTTACTTGCTTGCCTTGCCATAATTGATGCCGAGTTTTCTCATGCGGTTACGCAGGGTGCTTAGATTGACGCCAAGAAGCGCGGCGGCTACGTTTGATCCATTTATCTTGCCCTTGGTAACACGCAATACCTGGCGGATGTGATTTGAAATGGTATCATCGAGGTTATAGGCAACCTCACCGCCCGCGTAGGATACTGATGCTGCATCCGGAATGTTTTTATGGAGATGCGCAAAAGTCAACGGACCGGTTGGGTTCAAAATCAATTCCCGCTCGAGGATATTCTGCAGCTCCCGTACGTTGCCTGGCCAATGATACTCCATCAGCGGGTCTCGATAGCACCGGGAGCAAGCGAGGGAATGGAGGTTAGTTTAAGCTCTTTTGCCTTAAGATTTAGGAAATGCTGGATCAAGGCAGGAATATCCACTTTTCTCTTTCTTAGAGGCGGTACCCAGATAGGGAAAACATTGAGGCGAAACCATAGATCTTCGCGAAAATCTCCGTTCTGAACCATCTCTTCGAGATTTCAGCAACATTGTCACGGAATGGTGTTCAACCGATGCAGACAAGAAGTTTAATGGCTCACCGCTGATGGAAATAGTGAGAAACGTATGAACTGAAAATGTCATTGATTTATTTTTGACGCAGACAATGAGGTAACCAGAAATGGCCTTTCCAGATCCCACAAAACCCATAGCCAGCTGCGCTGCTTCCACTTGCGTTGATTGCCCGGTTTCAAAAAAGATACACTGTCATTTTAGGCCAAAGGAACTGTTCCATTTTCTGCTGATCAGTTTGCCCGGTTTTGTCATCGGCGGTGCCGTTATGCTAACTGTAGGGATATGGCCTTTGGCACTGTACATAGCCATTGTCATTGGCTTCTTTGGTTTTCTTGAAATCAGGGTAATGTGTTCCCATTGCCCGCACTATGCTGAAGATGGACCAACCCTGAGCTGCTGGGCCAATCACGGCTCCCCAAAATTGTGGAAATATCGTCCCGGTCCGATGTCCAATGCTGAGAAGTTTTGGTTTTTTTCCGGCTTAGTCGTCGTCTGGGGTTATCCGCTGCCATTTTTCTTCCATACCGATGCCTGGCTCTTGTTGGTACTCTACGTGATGATCAATGCGGCCTTTTTTACCACGCTCACGTCTTTTCTCTGCTCAAAGTGCATGAACTTCGCCTGTCCACTCAATACAGTTGATCAGGTTTCGCGCGCGTTGTTCTTCCAGCGCAACCCCTCAGTTGCTTGCCATTGGGACACGGATAAAAGGTTTGACTTATAATATTTCAAATCTTCGATATGCAAATATGGGCTGAAGGTCTGGACAAGTAAAAAAGCAGTCTTGTGTTATACGCCAATAATTTGTATTTTATTGGTAGGTCTAAATTACCGGATCTAACTATACCGGATCACGCATAAAGCTCAGTTGAAACTCTTGGGCAATTTAATGAAATCTGAAGAAGAAAAACGAGTAAAACAGACAAAAGCTCAAGTAAAGCAAATTCGGGATGAGGCAAAAGCAAAAGCCAAAGCGGTTAAGGCGGAAGGGAAACTGCGCGCCCAAAGATTGCGCGGTTCTTCATTAAGCGGTGTTGAAGAAGAAAGTGAACCTCGCAGGATTAGCATCGATGTTCACGAAGTGGGTGGCTACAGTGAGTTGGTTATCAGTGGCCTAAAACGTGAACAGCTGCAGCGATTATTGCCTCAGATCAATAGGGATGTCCTCATTACCCAGGTGTACGAGAAAAGTGCATTTAAGGCTGGATTGCTCCGTTTTTTCCGTGAAGGGTCTTTTCAGACGGTGGTCAAAGTGATTGCTGGTTTGATCGTAGGTCTCTTGTTGTATAAATTTGGACTAAAGTAATTTGTGGTTATGAAGTTGAGCCTTTTGCAAGTGGCTCTGTTGATAAGCTATAAGACCTTCGGTATGGCAATATTAGTACTCAGGATGATCATCGGGTCGCCGCCAGTGAAATTGGTATCAAATTCCTCCCCGGTTGGCAGCAACCCGCTGCTTCCTTTTTGTTAGTTAGGTGCATCAAAATAGATGCACCTATTGAAAATTCAGTAAACTACTCAGCAACTCCCGCGTAGTCAATTTCTTCAATATACGGAAGCTTCCAGCTTTGATCAAAGAAAGGTCCAGTCGGACCATAGAAACGAAAATATGGGAACCATGCACGCCCCCGGTATTGATTTGATCCAGTTCAGATTGGCAAAAAATGAAAAGGAAAGACGAAAATTATTATTGGCAACCTTAAGTAGACTAATGCTTTTCAAAGTAAGACTTATTGATGTATCCTATTAGTTTCCTACCAGTAAAACACTTTAACCCTCTTGATCGGTAGCTTCACAGGAAATACCTCCAGGTTTAGGGAAAGACAAAACAATTTACCTTCGATTTGGCAAGGTTAAATTCAATGCTCAATGGCTTTGATTACGTGATCAGGACAGAAACTCAATTTGAAGTTTATACATGGTTGAGTTTAGGAACTCGAAGAGGCGTTTTGTCAATTGCAAAATATAATACCGTTGGCTTAATAAGTCTCTTTATTACCCAAGCGCTGAACCGGATTAGGCTGATAAAGTTATAGGAGCTGATTCTGAGGCGATATCCAGAGGTGAAAAAAGATTTTATTTTTTTGAAATAAATTATGGTTTCAATCAGTTAGTAAAATGTAGTTTCTAGAGAGTACAGGTGGAAAAGCCAGATCAATCAATTATTATTTTTGACTGTGTATGTAATCTTTGTGAGTATTCTGTAAGATTTATTGTAAAAAATGACCGTCAAGCGAGGTTTAAATTTCATTGCTTGGTTTCTACGCTGACACTACAAAGCAAAACTGCTTGAAATTTTGCAGACTACAATTGGTGTTTTTTAAATTCTCAGCACACACGTCCTTATTGATTTATTCAATGTATACGGCACGCAATTGTTGGCCCCAATCTCGCGCAAAGGTTTCAGGGTAAAGGCGGATGGGAGGCGGCAGTTGAGTAATAGGACAGGCTCAATCATTTAGTCTCTTCTTGTCTAAACGTCGCATTATCGTTTTTTCGATCTCTACTAAAACAAAAACGGTAAAGGTAAAGCTGATCAGGCGAATCCAATCTCCAGTTGGAATAGCTGCAGTTCCAAAAGCCTTTTGAAACAATGGTAGATAGGTAAAAAGAAGTTGCAATATTACTATCCCGGTAACGGCCAGCAATACTGCGGGATTACCCAAAAATCCCTCGCGTGAGAGCACTGATTCTTTGAGATAGCGAGCGTTGAAAAGATAAAATATCTGAAAGAAGATAAGCGTATTTACCGCTGTTGTGCGAGCCATCTCCAGTGTTTCGCCATGATAACGATCCCAGAGAAATAGGCCGAGGGTACCCATTACCATTATCGCTGAAATAAAGATTATACGCCATGAAAGAAACTGATTAAGTAGGGGTTCCTTAGGTGACAGGGGAGGCCGGTGCATGACATTTCCCTCTGGTGGTTCAAACGCAAGAGAGAGACCAAGGGTTACCGCGGTAATCATATTTACCCAGAGAATTTGCAGCGGGGTAATTGGCAAGGCAATCCCCATCATCACCGAGGCTATAATAATTCCGGCCTGCGCCCCGTTGGTTGGGAGGATGAACGCCAGTGTCTTTCTTATATTATCGTACACGGTACGGCCTTCTTCCACGGCGTGGACAATGGAGGCGAAATTGTCATCGGCAAGCACCATTTCTGCGGCTTCTTTGGCAGCCTCAGTCCCATTCATCCCCATGGCAACTCCGACATCGGCACGTTTGAGCGCAGGCGCATCATTTATACCGTCACCGGTCATGGCTGTTATCTGGCCACCTGCCTGCAATGCCGTCACCAGACGGAGCTTGTGTTCTGGACTGACTCTGGCGAAAATATTGGTTTTCCTGGCTATAAACTCCATCTGATCATCATCCATGGTTTCAAGTTCCTTTCCGGTGATCGCTTTTGCGGTTACATCAAGGCCTATCTGTTCCCCAATCGATACAGCCGTCAGGGCGTGATCACCTGTGATCATTTTCACTTTAATCCCTGCACCAAGGCAGCTTTGCACAGCAGTAACTGCTTCTTCCCGTGGTGGATCGACGATACCAAACAGGCCAAGTAGGGTCATCCCACTCTTGACGTCCTCTATTGAGATAGATTCTTGGTTATCCATATCAATGGTAGCAACTGCCAGGGTTCGCTGACCATGACTGGCAATGGCGTCAATCTGCTCCTGCCAATAATCGAGATTAATGGGTTTGTCGGCATCTGTTTGGCGTTCCCTAGTACACATATCAAGAACCCGCTCCGGCGCACCTTTGAGGTAAACGATGCTGCGTCCAGCAGAATCCTGATGCAGTGTAGCCATAAACTTATGTTCGGATTCAAACGGTATCACATCAATTCTGGGTAACTCCACATTCAATTTCTGCGAATTTAAACCAGCCTTGAGAGCTAGTGTAATAAGTGCCCCGTCGGTAGGATCACCTTGGACACTCCAATTCCCATCTTTTTCAGATATGGAACCATCATTGCAAAGCAGACCGGCCCGGGCAAGCTCAAGCAACAGCTCGTCCTTGCCTTCTTCCACCTTGTTGCCGTCAACATGGAAAGAGCCCTGAGGCTGGTAACCTGCGCCATCAACATAATATGCTTGGTCCGCCCTCAGAACAGTGGTCACAGTCATTTCGTTACGCGTCAGTGTACCTGTTTTATCTGAGCAGATAACCGTGACCGAACCAAGAGTTTCAACTGCTGGCAGTCTGCGGATAATGGCTTTTTTACGCGCCATCCGCTGTACCCCCAGGGCCAAGGTAATGGTGATGATTGCCGGCAATCCTTCAGGAATAGCGGCAACAGCCAAGGCTACACTGGCAAAAAACAGTTCTGTAAAGGAGTAGTCACGAAGTGCCAGGCCAAAAACCACTGTACACAAAGCAAGAATCAGAATTGCTCCCGTCAACCATTTGCTGAATTCGTCCATGCGCTGCGTCAACCTTGTTTTCAGGGTTTCTACTCCAGCGAGCATGGCACTGACCTTGCCAAGTTCGGTTGATTCACCCGTTGCCACCACGACTCCACTACCTTGACCAAAGCTGATCATGGTTCCAGAGAAGGCCATACAACTGCGATCTCCTAGAGAAGCCTCAATGTTCACCGGTTCAGTCGATTTATCCGCAGGTACCGATTCACCAGTTAGCAGAGCCTCTTCAATGCGCAGATCTTTGGATTGGAACAGACGTAGATCCGCAGGAACTTTGTCGCCTGAGTTGAGAAATACAACATCCCCAGGTACCAGATCCTCGACTGGTAATGAAAGTTTACTGCTATCCCGGAGAACCAAAGCCTCATAGCTGAGAATTTTTCGGATGGCATCGACAGCTTTCTCAGCTTTCCCCTCCTGTATGAAACCAATTACCGCATTGATCAGCACGACACCGATGATGACAACGGCATCAACCCAATCGGAAAGAAGAGCGGTAACCACAGCAGCGCAGAGCAGAACGTAAATCAGCACGTTATTGAACTGATTGAGAAACTGAATGAACCGACTAGGCCGTGCAGGAGCAGGTAGACGATTTGGCCCGTGCTGCTGTCTTCTTCTTGTCACCTCATCAGTAGTCAGGCCACTGGTTGAGCTGTCTAAATCTTCGAGGACTTTCTTAGCTGGCAATGCGTGCCATGCCGGTAGATTACCTT
>JABDPQ010000117.1 GCA_013042695.1 Desulfobacterales bacterium
CTTAAAACGAAAGGAGACATCATGAAACACTTTAAAACAGTATGCTCGGTAGTCTGTATGTTGGTTATGCTCGTTTGCGCAAATGACGTGTTTGCGGCAAAGAGTAGTGATGCGAAGGTGAAATCCAATGAGCCCAGTATTCAAAAAAGTATTGCAAGCAAGATTGATATTAACAACGCAAGTGTTGATGCACTCATTGAACTACCGGGGATAGGTCCACGCACTGCCGAAAGGATTGGTGAATATCGTAAGGTAAATGGACCTTTCAGAACTGCTGAGGATTTACTTAATATCAAAGGAATTGGCCCCAAGGTCCTGCAGAAACTCAAACCATTCATAACCGTGTCATAACAGCAAACTATCCATAATGACGAAAAGGGTAGGTTCCATGATATCAGCCTACCCTTTCGTCATAAATATTTTTCTGATTACCACTCATACTCAGCTACACGGAATGACACGAGAAAATGAAAGCGGTGGAAGTGTGCTGACTCCAGTTGCTGCTCTTCGACCTGATCATTAGATCATCACTCTTCACCTCGTTTCTTGGTAGAGCTGAGATTTGGTGGTAATCAAAAAAATCTTTGAGTTGTAATGAGTTCTTAATCATGTTCTTTTTTGGGTTGCTCTCTTCGTTTAATAATCCGGGAAACACGACTGATCGGTGCAGGAGAGGCTGTGGTTGCATGCAGATCTCGCTAACCAAAAGAACAAAACTCCTTTTTACAGGTGACGAGAGGAATGATATGGCAGATGTTGTAAAAGTGTCTGTGCACGGTGGTCACAGCGGCCAATTTTGTTGTCATGCCGAAGATTTATTGGAGGAGATCGTCGAGGAGTATATCAGGCAGGGATTCTCATGGATTGGCATTACTGAACATGCACCCGCCATAAACGATCAGTGGCTCTATCCTGACCAGAAAGCAGCAGCTCTCACTGCCGATATTTTGCTCAAGCAGTTTGAAGCATATATGCAAGAATGTCGTCGGTTGCAGAAAAAGTATGCCGCTTTAATTACCATCTCTCCAGCAATCGAGATTGAAACATATAGCGGCTACGAATCTTTCGTGGGGTATCTCATAAACCGGTATGCTCCCAGCTATCTCGTCGGATCTGTTCATTTTGTTAATGATATTGGCTTTGATTATTCTGAAGAATACTATGAAGATGCCGTGAGGGTTGCCGGTGGGATGGACGTTCTGTATGAAAATTACTTTGATTTGCAGTATGACATGATTAACAAATTACGACCTGCAGTAATTGGTCATTTTGATCTCATTCGACTCTATGATCCAGATTATCACGCCCGCTTGAAAAAACCGGCTATTGCTGCAAAGGTGACAAGAAATCTCGAGTTAATCAAAAAATACGGCTTAATCATTGATTATAATTTGAGAGCCCTACATAAGGGTGCATCCGAACCATATGTGACAAGCTCTATCCTTGAAGCTGCACGAGAACTCAACATTGCCGTTGTCCCAGGTGATGACTCTCATGGCATCAGCGGTGTCGGCAATTTCTACGAAGAAGGTGTCAGAACGTTGCAGGCGCATGGGTACAGCACCGAATGGCAATTACCGGCTTGATACCGGTCGCTGTAGAAATTCGGGAAAATCTGTAATCAACGTTTCATCGGAATAGGGACAAGCTCTTGACTTTATAAGAGTCGGTTTGTAATAATTTTCGATTGGCATGAGATACAAAGCCGTTTGCGGAGCTTTCTTTTTGTTAGGCAACGAGGTTACAGGTTAAGGAGATACAAAATTATGATCAAAAACAACGCAAAAAAACTTTCAGGTTATTTTATCGGTGTCCCTCTCTCTCTTACCCTTCTGCTCTCATGTTGCGTGATCTTAGTGAATGCTCCTCCGGTGGTTGCTGAAAACCGTTATGTCAAGCCAAGCTCGGAAGTTGTCCTCAGGAGAGGGCAGGGAAATGATTATAGAATCGTTGCCATGGTCAAAGACGGTGATTCGGTAGAATTTTTGGAGGAAGGTGAGTCCTATGCCAAAGTTCGCCTGGAAAACGGTAAAGAGGGGTGGATGCTAAAGAGGTTTTTAAGCGAAGATCCGCCACTTCAAGAAGTCGTCGCTTCTCTGCGTGTAGATAAAGAGAATTTAAAACAAAGAGAACTTGGTATAATTCAGAAACTGGAAGAGGCTTCATCGGCACTTGAACAAACTGAATCAAAGCTTGACATTGTATCCGCTGAAAAAGATCAAATTACCATTGACTATCAATCTCTGAAACGCGATACAGCAGGTGTTACCCAGATCAAGAAGGATTTACTGAAAACGGCGAAAGAAAACAAAACACTCAGTCAGCGGGTGGCTTCAATGGAGCAACAGATAAGCAGTTTGAAGAAAGATAATGCCGTAAAGTGGTTTCTTGCCGGCGGCGGCGTCCTTCTGGTCGGTATGTTCTTAGGGATGCTTTCGAGCAGGTCACGCAAAAAGAAGTCATCACTTCTATAACAAAAA
>JABDPQ010000752.1 GCA_013042695.1 Desulfobacterales bacterium
GGCTTGCGTTGGGCATCGACGCATACATACCAAACATTTTCCAGTTGAATGATATAGACACCATTCGTTGTGGTTCTGGTATGTTCTTTGAGTCGGTGAATATCTTCTCCTTACAATGACAGAACCAACCCGAATGGCTTTCCCGACAGGGGTTATCAGGCCATCGGATATCCCAAAAGTACCAAGTCCGCTAACATGGGCTGCATGGCGTTCGGACCAGGATGAAGCAAATCCGTATTTACTCGACTCAGCTCTTGTCCATTGTGGTAGCAAAACAGGCGCACAAGCTTGATAGCCGGATTTTAAAAACAGGTCCACTACATAACGGCGTAAATTTTCATTTACTTTCTCACCGTAGTGCCTTGCCTTACTCCATTCGATACTTGGTTTATCGACGGCCTTTCTGTGTGCCAGCCTTGTCTGTTCAGTCTGAGGTAATACCCATGCAATGACAGTCAGTTCATTTGGTGTTACTCTTTCATCAGGAAATGCTGTCATAAAAGCATCTTCAGGTTGCCAATAGAAGTTTGGACCAATATCATTTTTTATGAAGTAAAACAGTTCGTCGTCCCCCGATGCGAACCCAACCAACGGTTTGGCGAACGCTTTCAGCTCTGAACCTGGCTCTAAAGCATTATGGCTGAGATCATCCATCCACAATTCAATTTTTTCAGTTATATTATCCATACGATTTTATGAGGAGAAGGGGGAGGTTGAGTACTTTGTCATCAGGTAACGATCTGAGTTTAATATCCAATTTGGATCCAGTAAAATATCATACCTTAGACCTGAAGATTAGGAAAGGAGATGGAAGAGCTGGATTGTAATGATCAGCTATTTAACCCTAGAGTTGGCTCAGTTAACTAGTCTGTGCATTGAAAATATTGAGGTTCTTTCTGTGCACCCACAATTTGGTTACGACAACTTGGGTTAACCTTGGACGGGATAAGGTAAGTCTTTAGTATCATTCGTTTTATAGAAACTTTACAGGAAGAACTGAACCGCTCCGCTCTGCTGCGCGGAAACAGCAATTACACATACTTTCGGTAATAGAACCAGCTCCAGCCTAGCCGGCATTTCCTTCATATTCAATGTAGCCATCCCTGCCTTTCTGTTAGATAGGAAAGATCAGCAGTTTTCCTATTCACTCAACCAGGGAGGCAGACCATGGCTCATCCAATCAAAGACAAATTCATCGAACACATGGAACTTTTCGGGCTCACCAAAGAGACCCAGAAGGGCTATATCAGCGCTGTCCGCTGCTTGGCCAACCACTACCACACGTCCCCGGAACATCTGAGCAACGACCAGGTCAGGGACTACTTCCGTCACCTGCTGCTGGAGAAGAAACTGGCACACTCCTCATGCAAAGCCTATCTCGCCGGCATCACCTATTTCTACCGCCATATCTGCGGCCGGGAAGTGGACGACCGCTTCGGCCTGCCGCCGCGCCCCCTGGGCAAGAAGCTGCCGGCCGTGCTGTCCATGGAAGAAGTAGACCGGCTGTTGAACTGCATCGACAACCTCAAGCATCGGGTCATGCTCAAGACCATCTACAGCGCCGGGCTTAGGGTCGGGGAGGCTATTCGCCTCAAACCGGAGCATATCGAAAGCGACCCGTCACGCATGGTTATCCGGGTCGAACAGGGTAAAGGGCGCAAGGACCGCTACACGGTCCTGTCCGAACACCTCCTGCACGAACTGCGGGCCTATTGGATTGAATATAAGCCAAAGTACTGGCTGTTCCCCGGACAGAAGGCAGGAACTCATATCAGCAACGTCTCGGTATCTCAGGTTCTGTATGACGCTAAAAAAAAATCGGCTTAACCAAGGAGTGCAGCCTCCACACGCTGCGTCACAGCTTCGCCACCCACCTGCTCTATAAAGGCTACGACCTCTACACTATCAGCCGGCTGCTCGGCCACAACGCCATAGAGACAACCACCATCTACCTGCATCTGGTCCCGGCCCGCTACGTCCAGCTCAAGAGTCCGCTCGACCTGATGGGCAAACAGAGGGAGGGAACAGATGAAAGACAATAACAGATCGCCGGAGGTGGCAGATATATTCAGAAGATATGGAAAAGAGTACCGCACTAATAATGCGGTGAGTGCTCAGCAGTACAAGGTGATGAAGCGCATCGAGATATGCCGCACTGCGGCACTGGGCGGACATGTCGAAGCCTGTGACCGTTGTGGCCATAGGAGAAACGCCTACAACTCCTGCCGGGTCAGACACTGTCCCAAATGCCAGACAATGGTCAAGGAGAAATGGCTCGAAAACAGGAAGGCAGAGCTACTGCCTGGTCCCTATTTCCATAATGTCTTCACACTACCGCACGAGCTCAATTCCCTTATCATGGTCAATAAACGCATCATGCTGGCTCTGCTGTTTACAGCCGTAAAGGAAACGCTGCAGGTATTCGCCCGTGATCCGCAGTGGCGCATTGAAGGCCAACTCGGCTTCATCTCCGTGCTCCACACATGGAATCAGAAACTCATGGACCACTATCACCTGCACTGCATCATCCCGGCAGGAGCACTCTCATATGACCGTAAAAAGTGGAGTGCTGCCAGTAAAAACTACCTGTTCAGGATCGAGTCCCTGGCCAAGGAGTTTCAGCGACGCTATCTCAACAAGCTGAAAAAGGCGTATCGCAAGAATCAATTGTTCCTTCACGGCAGAGCTGAGAGGTATCGGGACGAGAAGCAGTTTCTGCAATTAATTGCAGCGCTCTGGGACAAGAAGTGGATTACCTATGCCAAGCAGCCCTTCGGTGGGCCGGAGCAGGTGCTCGAATATCTGGGCCGTTACACGCACCGGGTAGCGATCACCAACAACCGGATCAGCGCTATCGATAACGGCGGGGTACGGTTCAGCTACCAGGACCGCAGCGACGACAACAAAGAAAAGGAACTCACGGTTGGCGCCGACGAGTTTATCAGGCGGTTTCTCCTGCACGTGCTGCCGTGCGGCTTCACCAAGATCCGCTACTACGGGTTCCTGGCCCATGCCAACAAGAAGGCGTGCATTGCGTTGATTCGTCGGTTAATTGGCGTACCCATCGCATACGCACAAAAGGTGGAGGAAAGTGTTCAGCAGATGATGCTACGGCTCACCGGGGTTGACATCTGCTGCTGTCCGCAGTGCGGTGAAGGGACGCTGGTCTATGTCAGGCCGATTGCCAGAGCAGCGTATGACGACACGTCCTGAGAAGGTTTGAGCGGCAGAATCGGGTAGTTTGTAAATGTCCTCACCACGGGTCACACAGGAGAGCTGCGTCGTAAACAGGTGAAAATGGCGGCCAACTAATGGCGACAATCTGAAAATGCTGCTGCGTATGGCATACTCCTCAGAATCGAGTCTCAATAACAACAGCTCATGTCGAAATCAATGCTTCTCAATGGTGATTCAGGACCGATGAGCACCACAAGAAAACCTCATTCAATCCCCATAGCGCTACCCCTCTGATCGTACTCCGCTCCGCACTTCAGTTCTTCAGGATTATCAATAATTGCAACGTGTTCCGATAAAGGTGGAAGGGGGGCTGGTGTGCAACTATTGATAACCCTATTCTATGAATCTTTGATTATCTAACTGCTCGGCAGACTGGAGGTGTTCAGGGGAAACATCATCTATCAGTACCTCTCATATTAATTAGAATATGAATAATTGCCTTCCCTTACTTCTGATG
>JABDPQ010000753.1 GCA_013042695.1 Desulfobacterales bacterium
CCCCTCCATTTTCCAGTAAGTGCTTTAGCCAAATCCATAAAAAAGGTCCCGGCCCCACTTCTCTCCAAAAAAGCCCCGAAAACCATGAAAGGAAATACAAACGTGGCGAAAGTGGCAGTGATTACACCGAACATGGCCTCCTGGGTATTGAAGGTAAACTCAATAATCCGATCGGGAGGCATACCCGCATGACTGAGTTTGCCCGGCAAATAAGGACCGAAATAGATCTGGGCGAGAAATATAATTGCCAGGATCATCATGATCGGACCAAGAGCCCTCCGAGCCGTTTCAAGGATCATAGTGATAGCGATGATCCCCATTATCAGGTCCCATTTATTGGGGGTAGTGACCCTGAAAATAGCGTAATCCATGTATTGGTCGATCCAGTAGCCGATTGAAATCGAGACTAGAACGACGCATATGATGTCATACACACTCGGTCGATCTTTGGGGGCCCAGCGGGAGGCGGGAAAAATCAGGTAAACCAGGACCGAGGTGAAGAGGAGATAAAAACCTCGGTTGGTTTCAGTCGAGACGATACCAAAGCCCGAGGTGTACATGTACCAGGCGGCCATAAATATGGCCGCACAGGAGTAGAATACAGCCCAAAACCCAGTGAGAGTGCGATTTTTCGCCTTGATCTCCGTAAGCCAGGAAAATCTAGACATACCTGTTCCTAACACGTGTTAACAGGGAAGCGAAATATCATCACTCTGCTCATTTTAACAGGATCTAGGCTCTGCCGCAGCCAAAGCTGCAGCAGAGCTGATTAGTTGGATTATTCTTCCCAGACACCAGCTTCCTTGTAATACTTCTCGGCGCCAGGATGGACTGGAGAACCAAGACCTGCGAAGCGTTTGGTATCAGGGGCCATTTGTTTCCAGCCCTTGTGTGCATCGCCAAGCTCTTTTTTCACTTCAGGTTTCATGACGTGCTTGGTTATGTCATAAATAGCCTGCTCGGGCACACGCTCATGAGCGACCCAGTATACGGTGAGATAGGGCATTTGAGTGGCCGGTACCCCTTTGTATACGCCTTCCTTCATTATTGCAGAATAGTAAAAGGGATATTCTTTGACAATTTTATCCATTTCTTCGTCGGTGAACGGTACGACATATGCACCCTTTGTTTCGGCTAGCTTTACCACAGCGCCTGCTGGTGCAGATGACTGAAAAAAAGCATCAATCTGCTTATTTTCAACTGCACGTCCCGCATCGGCAAACGACATCATGCGTGGCTTAACCTTTTCAAGCAAACCAAGAGCTCGAAGAACATTCGAACTGTTGAACACAGTACCAGAACCTGGGGGACCGAGAGCAACCGTCTTGCCAACCAAATCATTCATCGACTTAATGTCAGAGTCAGGCAGAGTAACCACGTAAGACGCTCCTTCATATGCTTTGGCAACTCCGCGTAACATTGTGCCCTTGGGAAAGTCTTTGAACGGGCCCTGCTGATTAAGAGCCATATAGACATGAGGACCATATACAATGCCCATGTCAAGTTCGCCTTTGAGTAAGCGTTTACAATTCTCTGTCGAGCCGCCGGTGGTGACCTGGGTGATATTATACTGGGGTAAATCTCTGGTGATGACATTACCCGCAGCCCCTACGAGATAATACATCATGCCACCGGGCGAAGACCCACCGAATGAAATGTTCATTTTATCCTGGGAAAAGGCTGACCCAGTCATACTCACATTCAAGGCTATCACCACAGCTGGTAATATGAGGAGTGTTTTTATGATTCTTTTGTGTAACAAATTCATTGATCTACCTCCTTTTATGGCTGTTTTCGTGAGCGCTGCTGTCAACCAGCCCAGACTTTGATCAACAAGCAACAAGTTAGGTGGAGCACTACTTGCGCAATTACTGATGTGATTCAATAATACGCATCGATACCGCTATTAACTCACCGGATTCTCCAAAACACCAATCTTACTTATTTCAATTCGTACCTTATCACCAGGTTGCAAAAATTTGGGAGGGGTGAATCCAATTCCAACTCCCGCAGGAGTACCGGTTGCTATGATATCACCAGGTATTAATGAGACTAACGAGGAGACCGTTTCAATTATAACAGGAATATCAAAAATCAGATCTTTTACACTCGCCTGTTGTCGAAGCTCATTGTTCACCCAGGTTGAAACTTGCAGTTCGGTCGGATCTTCGATTTCATCTGCGGTAACAAAGACCGGGCCCATAGGGCAGAACCCATTGAGACTTTTGCCCAAGAACCATTGCTTATGAAGCTGCTGGAGATTTCGAGCGGTGACATCGTTGATGATGGTGTACCCCGAGATATATTCAAAGGCCTCTGCCTGGCCAATTTTGTATCCAGCTTTACCAATCACCAGAGCTAATTCCCCCTCATAATCAGTGGAATCCGATGGGTCTGAGCTAGCTGGAATTGGTTCCTCAGGGCCGATAACGCTTGTAGTCGCCTTGGTGAAAATTACTGGAGCGTCAGGAATAGTCTGCCCCCCTGAAGTCGAGTCGAATCCACTCTTTTCAAACTCCTTGGAGTGTTCGAAGTAGTTTTTACCGACACAAATGATATTTCTCTTAGGATGTGGAAATGGAGCGAGCAGTTTAATTCTTTCAATAGGAATAGCTGTACTCTTGTCTGCAAGTCGTGAGGCCATCTGTAGACCGTCTTTGCCCTGCTCGAGAACAGATACAAGGTCACCGGCCAAGCCAGAGCTAGTGAGGTCTAGTATCGAATTGCCATCTCCCGTGAGGCACCCCACAGAATCTTTACCGTCAGATTCACTAAAGGTAACAAAGCGCATGAGACCTCCTAATTAGTGTGGTTTGCCAAAGATTATTCCAATTTTAAATTGGTGTCAACCGCGCATTAAAAAATGAAATGATAGCATCTGTACAGATGGAAATATATTTATATATATTACATAATATTAAAT
>JABDPQ010000754.1 GCA_013042695.1 Desulfobacterales bacterium
CGATAGCACCGCACGCATTTCCAAGGCGCGCCGATTTATACCAGCCCCAACCGTTCACATGGCCGTAAAGAAATCCGCTTCCAAACGCATCTCCGGCACCGAGAATATTGTATATCTCCACAGGATATCCAGGAGCATCGATCTGTTCAATGGAGCCGTCATCCTGTTTCAGGTGGACGCGCACACCCTCCTCTCCCCTCTTTTGCAGCAGAGCCTTGGGCCCAAGAGAAAGCAGCGTCGCTATTGCCTCATCGATATCCCCTTCGACCCTGGCATCGGAAACCTGTGAATGGGTCAGACTAATCTGATCGGAATCGACTAGCATGGCAGCATTAATCTCATCCTCGGTACCAATGACGATGTCGACATTGGGCAATGCCGAGCGGATTGTAACGCCGAATGCCCGTGGATCATGCCACTGGTCCGGGCGAAAATCGATATCGAGAACCACCTCCGTGCCTACCTTCTGGGCCAGTTCGGCAGCAAAAATAGTTGCGGTTCTGCAAGGATCCTTGCACAAATTCGTACCGGCGAACTGAAGCACCTTGCTTTTCGCGACCGGGGCTGCAAGCACATCATCGATGGTCAATTCAATATCGGCACAATTGTCTCGGTAGTAAATCAACGGAAACTTATCAGGCGGTTCGATCCCCAGAGCTACCGCACTAGTGCGGTGGCCCGGCTTGCGTGGGCTGTAGCTGTTCTCCACCCCTTCCTGTTCCAAGAAGTGCAGGATAAAGTCCCCCACCGGGTCTTCTCCGAGACCGGTGAGAAGTGCAGTCTTTAGCCCCAGCCGTCGAGCCCCTACGCTGATGTTGGTTGGCGACCCGCCGACATAGGCAGCAAAGTTTGTAATTTCAGCAAAGGGTACGCCGATATCGTTGGCGTAGAGATCGATCGAGGAACGCCCCATATGCAACGAATCGTATGTTTTGATTGAGGAAGTCATAATTTCTTAGACCTAGATATTTGTATCTGAGCGCAGCGATGTGACTACTAGATGCCCGTGTTTTCTTTTATATAATCTCTTCCCATCTTCGCATACAGAAAGGGGTTGGCCTGCGCCGGATCCTGTTCTGCCTCAATGACCATCCACCCTTTATAGTTTTCACGCTCCAAGGTCTTGAATATGGGCACAAAGTCGATATCGCCGTCTCCGGGAACTGTGAATACACCGTTTTTCACCGCATCCAAGAAGGATAAATTTTTATGTTTTGCCTCCTTGAACCTGTCTGTTCACACATCTTTGAGATGGACATGACCAACCCTGGAAACAAACATCTCTAGTGCAGCGGCCGGATCTTCTCCTGAAAAAGCGAAGTGACCGGAATCATATAGAAGAAAGACGTCTTCAGGATTGGTGTCATTGAGGAAACGCTTAGTTTCCTCCACTGTTTGAATACCTGTACCCATATGGTAATGATAGGCCAGCCGAAGGCCTTCATTTCTGGCTATCCTGCCCAACTCATTCATTCCGGTGGCCAACCGTTTGAATTCATCATTGGTGAATGTCGGTTTTTCCGAAAATACGGAGACCGGTTCTCCCTGACATGATCGCGTCTGCTCCGAAGGCCCGATCACATCAGCTCCCAGTGTCTTCAGATATACTAGATCAGCACGAAAAGATTTGATAACCTCTTCGATGGGCAGAGAAACAAGATAGCAACTGAACCATTTGTTGCATATCTGCAGACCTCTTATCTGTAAATATTCGTTTAACTTCGAGGGATCCTCCGGGTACTTGTTGCCGACTTCCGAACCCCTATAGCCGGCCAGTGCCATCTCGCTGATACACTGCTCGAATGGAATATCCCCCCAACTCAGGAATATCATCATTCGTCCAGCCTATGGGGGCAATCCCCAGCTTCACGTGCTTCTTATCCATTGGTTGTTTTCCGTTATTGTTGTTAGAACTGCTTAAGCTTGTCTATCTCGCTTTTCAAACCCTCAAGAGCCTCGATGACCTCGGGTTTCTCAGAAACTTCGGGGGTGCCGACCCTCCACCAGCTTTCATAACCGTCAGACATGGAATCGAAGCCGACCTTGATGTCGATCAGTGTCGACACCTGGCTTGCTTTGGCCTCGTTCACAGCCACCCGCAGTTCATCTGAATTGGTAACCCTCCAGACCTTGCAACCATAGCCTTCTGCAATTCCGGCATAGTCAACTGGAATGGATGCTCCTCCCTCATCGAGCCTGCCGGTGTCGGGATTTCTGTACTTCAACTCGCAACCGAACTTGGGGATCCCCTGACTCCGCTGCAGATTGTCGATACAACCAAATCCGTTATTGTCAAACAACATTATATTAATTTTGACTCCCTCCTGAATCGAAGTCAGGAGTTCGGAATGGAGCATAACAAAACTCCCATCTCCGGCCATCGCATAGACTTCCTGGTCGGGGCAGGCTAGCTTGACACCAAGTGCTCCGCAGACCTCGTATCCCATACAGGAAAAGCCATATTCCATATGATAGGTCCCAGGCATCATTGGCCTCCATACCCGTTGCATGTCTCCGGGTAGACTTCCAGAGGCTCCGACGACAATCGCATCCGCATTAAACAATTCCTGATTCATAAGTCCCAGTACACGCAATTGGGAGTAATCTTTTCCATCCATCTCATTTTCATATACTCGGTCAACTTCAGTGTTCCATTGGTCCTTTATTGTCGTAATTTCATCTCCATAACCGGAGTGATAGTTTCTGGCCCGAAGTTTTTTCCCAAGGGAATCAAGACCTGTCCTGGCATCGCAAATCAGTGGCGTAGAGTTCGACTTGATCGCATCGAAAGTGCTTACATTTAAAGAGAGAAATTCAACATCCGGGTTTTTAAACAGCCACTTAGAGGCCGTGGTAAAATCGGTCATCCGGGTGCCCACGGCCACGACCAGGTCCGCTTTTGAGGCAATCCGATTTGCGGCCAAGCCGCCGGTCACGCCAATGCCTCCAAGGTTCATCTGATGATCCCAGGCAATTGCCGATTTTCCTGCCTGGGTTTCTCCAAAAGGAATCTTGAATTCGCTACAGAAATCGGCCAAAACCTGCCCTGCTTCTGAATAGCGTACACCGCCACCGCACACAACCAGCGGTTTCTTCTTGCCGGCAACAATATCTACCGCTCTATCGGCAGCATTGTCGCCAAGTGATCTGCGTTCAATGAAATGGATTCGTTTTTCAAAGAACTCAACAGGGTAATCCCAGGCCTCACCCTGGACGTCCTGCGCTAACGCCAGGCAGACTGCTCCGCAATCAGCCGGATCGGTCAACACACGCATCGCGTTTATTGCCGCGCTCATTATCTGTTCCGGTCGCTCAATACGGTCCCAGTAACGGCTGACCGCCTTAAAGGCATCGTTGCTGGTTATGGTATAGTTGTGAAACTGTTCGATCTGCTGGAGCACCGGGTCAGGCTGACGACAGGCAAAGACATCTCCCGGGAGCAGTAGTACCGGTATCCGGTTGACTGTTGCAAGACCGGCTGCGGTTACCATGTTTAGGGCGCCTGGACCGATTGACGAAGTAGCCGCCATTATCTTCCGCCGATTGTTCTGCTTGGCGAATCCGATCGCCGCATGGGCCATCCCCTGCTCGTTGTGTCCCTGGTAGAATTTCAGGGAATGATTCTTCTCTTGCAGCGCTTCTCCAAGGCCGACCACACAGCCATGACCGAAAATACCGAATACGCCGTGGACGAACTTGTTCTCCTGGCCGTCAAAACTCACATATTGATTATCGAGAAATCTTACCAGCGCCTGGCCCATGGTTAACCGGATTGTCTTCATTTCACACCTCCCACCTTGCGTTCCGGCCAGATTTTGACATCAGGTTCAAGCAGCCATTTATGTTCTTCACGAAAATATCTTGTGGTCGGCAGCCAGCGATCATCTGGCAGGTGCGGGATCATCCATATATAGTACATGGCGTATCCCGGAGCAGCCCCCTGGGAATGTGTCTTGTCCGGTGCAATCAGTGAGGTATCACCGTGTTTCACCAGATGTGGTTCTTCGTCGAGCACTGAAATCCCGAATCCCTGGGGGGGAAAGAAGCGGTAATGATAAATCTCGGGTTGAGGGTGGTCATGGGGTGGATAACTCGACCATTTGCCAGGATGATTGATGACCTCTCCCAACACCATGTTCGAGGCAGGATTTATTTTCCCGTCGAAAACCGTCCGGACGGATCGAATAGATGTCTCGTTCAAGGTCCCTGCCCCGAAAACATCGGTTCTGATA
>JABDPQ010000761.1 GCA_013042695.1 Desulfobacterales bacterium
CCAGGTGAATGTACCAATCCCCAGAAAAGACAACATCAAAGCCAAGGTTCTCTGTGTAGAAGGATTTTGCGGCGGTCAGGTCCTTAACTATAAATACAGGAAAAGAGCTTTTCGGTTCGATCATATGTAATATCCTCAGGCCATCAGGTTATTATCCAGAAACTGAATATCATTCCAATCAATGTGTTCCTGGTGCATCAATTATATTAAAAATGGATGTATTCTAACAAGATATCATACTTGTTTTCATGTTATCCGGTTTCCTAATACTATCCAATCTAAGCTATTTATGGATACAACGGCAACCTAAACCGTTTTACCAAGTTTGCTGGATGATATTATTCCTGTGCAGATAACATATTCCGTTCTTCTGTACCCACCTCATTAAATGGCTACCTCCACAATCTTCAGAAATTACGATTAAAATCATAATCGTTTACCAGTTAATGATTCACCAAATATTGCTGGTAAGGTTAACCGAATGAAATATTCTGTATATTTTCAGATGGATAGATTTGACAGCCCAAGTTGCTTTTGTGAATATTCTGACTGTTTTTTTAGGGGAACAGGAAGCATATAAAGTTCAGTCTTGCCAAGAATTTAGGGAGATTCGTATTGGCAATGTCAACTAATTATGAAATGTCCATTGGCAGTATTTGCTCATCAATATTATTCAGAAATGCAAAGTTGCTATTGACTCTCTTTCATCACACACCCCAATTACGTCATTGCTACTAGAGTGTTAGGGATCAGGATATCTTGATAAAATCAATGTAAAAACAATAGAATAAAATACCAGCGGACTGTTCCTGTTTTGCCAAACAAGGGCTGGACAACACCATGACGCCCCAAGTTTATGATGTCTAGAGTAGTGGACTAGGGGGTATAGAATTAGTATTTTCGAGGTCTGATACGTCTGTCGTGGCCTCCGTTCTTTCTAATATGTTCAATGCGTGTTGCGGCACTGCCGGCAGCAAATGCAATTGCCAGGAGTAATGGGTAATAAACTTTTCTTCCTAGGTTAAAAGAAACACCCATATTTGTTTTTGTAGACTCTGCTGCATATTTTTCACAGCGACCATAAAAAGGATCTCCTGTATCTTCGCAAATTGGGTTGTGAAATGAGAAAAAAAGCAGGGCCAGAGACAAAGTCAGGAAAACAGTCATGCCGAGTAATGCTCTTTTGCACCAATCTCCCCATCCCTTGTAACCACCCTTCAAAATACTTCCCTTTTGTGTATCCCAACCCAACTTGCATGCGATATAGAACACTCCTCCTGTTACAAGTGCCGACAACAATGAGGTAAAAGTAAATGGCAATAATCTGAATAATTGAACAATTATTGCGGTCGTTCCTATTATGGGTACAATCAATCTCATAATAAGTTCTCCGGCACAGCTTCAATTTCAGGCGTTTTACTACCATGCAATTCTGTTTATGGGCTACATACAAATCATTCACTGCCTATATACATGATACACAATTAATGAGAACCAAGTAGGCAAAAATAACAATAGAGGGACTATCAAATGCCCTGTATGGTGAAAAAGGGATTTAGGGCAACTAACGGGCCTGGCATGTTTGTTAACTCCAGGGGGCAGGTCAAACGCACTTCAGCTGTTGAGACATAAACACTGTTAGGCAAAGTGAAAGATACCACGACAGTACCGTGCAGCCATAGATTCAAGATTCCTAATGGCAAGACTAAGCTGTTTTCAGCCTGACGGGGTGAAGATGCTTCCTGTGTATACGTAACAACCCTGTTTTTTATGTTGTTTTAGCTAGTTGTGTTGTTCTATTATCCCTCCTTTCTGACTTTCAGGTCAAGGTTTTCATCACCATAACACCGTCCGGTACCGGACGGTGTTCGTCAAATGATGAGGTTTGGCCCACATATGAAGAACCTTGGGAGCCAGTTCGAGCATGGTATATCCGGCAGAAAGTCTGGTACGATCTCAAAACCGGCCTGCAGCCTTTCATGGGGCAATGAGCAAGACCGGTCTGCCGTTTTTTTTAGGGATACCTTATAAAACGACTATTTATCAGTTACTTTGGATAACTAGACAACATACTATTTCTTTATCAAATCGTTCGTGATAGTATCAGTGAAAATGGAGGATACCATGAATGAACAGAAAGCTGCTGAGCTGCTGAAAAAGGCGATCATCCTTGAAAAACAGGGGCAGGCATTTTACAGAAGTGTGTCGAAAACCACCGCTATTGATTCCCTGAAGAAACTATTTGACAGAATGGCAGAAGAAGAAAAAATTCATGAAAATACTCTTAGAACTCAACTTGATTATCTCATCAATAAGGGCGAATTCGATACTGATTTATTAAAAAACGATCCGGGGGAATTTGCAAAAATCGTTTTTTCAGCTGATATAATTAAAAGTATTAAAGGTGCCGATTATGAGGCATCAGCTATATCAGCCGCGATGGGTCTTGAAATTCGGTCTTCTGAATTTTATTCGGAACGGGCAGAAGCCACAGATGATGCTACTGAAAAAGAGCTCTTTTCATCACTGGCGGATTGGGAAAGTTCACATCTGAAAGTTTTATCTGATTTAAACAGAAGACTACTCGAACAGGCTCTAAGAGAAGACGTATATTGATTAGCAGCTATACAAACTCACATGACCTTCAAAATGACTGAGATCAATTGATGTTCTGAAACAGCTTACTGCTCAGTGTGGGGCAATTGGAAGATTTACAGTTTGTATACGTAACAACCCTGTTTTTTCTTGTTATTTCAGTTTGTTATTTTTCTCTATTTTGCTTCGATATTAGTTTTAGGTCAAGATTTTTATCCCAAGTGAGCTCAGTCCGGGGCCGGTTGTGAGAATGGGCCGCCAAAAAGCTCGTCGGAACAACTGGCTCCGGGCGGAGCGGATTAACATCTCATGCCCCATGTCACTATCCTCCCACTTTCTTCGATTATTCGATCCATTGCTTGATAGTAATCCATGCGAGCCTTCTGGTTTGAGAGTCGGGCATAACGCATCGTTGTCTTGATTCTACTGTGACCAAGCAGATACTGGATGGTAACAATATCAGCACCAGCGTTGAGCAGATCCGTGGCCATTTTATGGCGAAGCTGATGGCAACTTGCATGAACGCCGCTCTTTTCAGAATAGTATTCAGCTCGCTTCTGAATGCCTCGCACCGATAAGGGTTTACCCTTGTATATACCTTTCTCAACCAGAAAAATGCGAGGCTCGTCCGTCTCTGGCCGTAGCTGTAAATAGTCAGCTAACGCTTCAGTCACATCGTCATAAAGATAGACTAACCGGTCCCTGGCTCCTTTACCGCTTCTCACCATGAGCTGGTTGCGCCGATGATCGACCGCACCAAGCACCAGATTGGCCACCTCCTCAACCCTGAGTCCGCAACGCAGCATCAGCATGAACATCGCCAGATCACGCGGTGTGCTGATGACATTGAAGAATGCACGAACTTCGCTATCCTGCAGGAACCTTGGCAACGGTTTGGGCAGACGCAGGGACAAGCCGCTGATCACCGGGTTGGCTATCTCCAGTTGTTCATCCTCCTGGAGATAACGGTAGAAGCTGCGGATGGCGATCAAATGGCCGTTGATTGTCTGTGGGCTGAGTCTTCCATCAAGAAGCACATCGATGAAGTGCTTGATATGGATGGGCTCGGCAGACTCAACCGGGACCGGCAGCCAGACAAGAAAGTGTTGCAACCTATTCAGGTAATTTCTTCTTGTGTGATCTGAGTAGTTTCTTCTCTTCAAATACCTTCTGTAATGCAGTACTGACTCGGTAAGGTTCATCAGATTCTCCTCTCCGTTTGATAACAGCCATGGCACGGTAATAGTCTTCTGCTATGCGCCGATTTGAAAGTCGTGCATAACGCATGGTCATCTCGATATCCTGATGGCCCAGGATCTGCTGCAAGATCTCGACACGCATGCCATTGTTGATCATCTCAGTGGCAAAGGTATGTCTGAGATTGTGGAGACTGTAGCCTTTATCCAATAAACCGGCCCGCTCAAGCGCCTTCCTCATCGTCTGCCAGGCCGCAACATAGCTCAGCGGCTTGTCTGATCTGCCGTAGAATAGATACCGCTTTGTTTTATCGCGGGTTCGGAGCCACTGCTTCAAGGCCTGTTCTGCATCACTGCTGTAATAGACTTCTCTGCCTTCATAGTTCTTCGAGCCAATGTACAAGAGGATCTTCTGATCTGGCAGGATGATATCTTCTACCTTCACTTCCAACAGTTCCCCGATTCGCATGCCGGTACGGTACAGAAGCATGAGCAAAGCCCGATCTCGTACGCTCGCGACGGCATCGAGGATACGTTCGATATCTTCGTACGGGATTGCTTTGGGCAGAGCGTCTGGTTCCTGCATACGAATTTTGGGCTTGTTGATTTCAGGTTCTATGATTCCCTGTCTTACCAGGTAAGCAACAAAGGCATAAATCACTCTCAGGTGTGAGATTATCGATACGACCTTTAAGCCTTTATCTTGTTCATATTCTACAAAAGCACTGATATCACTCCTCGTCAATGTCAATATTGAACTTGCTTCTTTGTTGAGAAAATGCAGAAAGGCCAGGATCACGCCGCCGGCATGATCGATGGTATGGAATGAGAGGTTTTTGATATATTTATCGTGCAGGTAATCGGTCACTAGATTTGTGCCCGGAAAGCCGCTTGCTTTGATGCGGTCGGTCCAGCGATCCAGAATGCGCCGCTTATGCGGTAACGTACTGGGCACTAATGGGTGAGGGGCCGAGCGAGATCGTGGGGATGAGTGATAATCCAGACTTGTTACGTCTGAGCGTATACCAACTATTTCGGTCATTTTGTCCTCCTTTCTCTTTTGTTGAAAAAACAGGATATTAATGACCAAATTATAACATCTTATTTGGTTTTCACTTTGTTACGTATAAACAGTTAAAGTCTATCTATTTAAAAAATATTTAAACCGGTTTAAATTAAACCTTGACATCCAAGCCCGGTGCCAGTATTCTATATTTAAACCGGTTTAAAAGCCGATCTCATGCAAACTCAAAAGGAGGAGTACAATGAAAACTTACAATGTAAAATTAGGTAGCTTGGTATTAGCAGCTATGTTACTGACTGGTACCACCTTGGCGTCCAATGCTCTGGGTGCCCGTAAAATCAAATGGGCACATGTCTATGAAACCTCGGAGGACTACCATAAGCAAGCAGTATGGGCGGCAGAAGAAATCACAAAACGTTCAGATGGGCGTTATCAAGTAAGCGTATTTCCCTCCTCTTCTCTTGGTAAAGAGGCGGATATAAATCAGGGACTGGCGCTTGGTACCGTTGATATTATCTATACCGGTCAAAGTTTTGCCGCCCAGACCTATGGCCCGCTTGCTCTCTCAGATGTTCCATACGTTTTTCGCGATTTTGACCATTGGCAAAAATATGCAAAGAGCGATTTTTTTGCTGAAATGGCTGATGGATATGCC
>JABDPQ010000765.1 GCA_013042695.1 Desulfobacterales bacterium
CCCCAAAACAATTTTGTCGATATTGGGGCATTAGAGGCTCAGTCTTTACTGCCTTGACTACCTTAACTTATGTTGTTGTTAGTTTAGAGAAATCTGAAAAAGAAAAGTTACAAAACGATAGCATCAAAAATAGTTCTGCAGTTATTATTTCTAAAACTTTAAATAACTGCTGATCCATTGAAAGTCGTGTATCATTCCTGAAAATACAAGATGTACAGTGGATATCCATGATAAGTAAAGTCAAGGGAAAAACGGAGGTTTCCCCTAACCTTCCGGGAGTACTCCGGTGGTTTCATTTTTCATCCCTTCAATTCCCCGTCCTTTATTAATCTTTTCCTGTGGTCCGCCGATCACCTCGACCAGACATCCATTTGCCTTCTTCGAGGTTTTGCCTCGTTAAGGAAGATTGAGTTTGGGTCAACCCGTCGGCCTTGAAACATGTTGAAGTCGAGCAGCATAATAACTCTCGTAATCCACTGTAAGTAAGGCCCGACGGGAAGGTCGTTAGAACCGAAGGGGTTTTTCAAAAACAAATCAGGCGACTAACGATTCCTTCTCCGCAATAAATGGTTCTCCGCGTCGATCAACCGCCAGCATGTATTTCACCAATTTGCGTGCTACCGCCAGAGTCGCCCGGTTGTGGTTGCCCCGTGTCAACTCCTTTTCTTTCAACATGGCCAGTTGCGGATTCCACTGTGGTGCTATATTCGCGGCTTCAATTAACATGCTCTGTAAATACTTGTTGCGCTGCTTGGATATCGGCCCACGGTGTTCTTTCCCAGCTGATTCACGTTGAGCACTACACAAACCACAGTAGCTGATCGCTTGCCCAGAGTTGCTGAATCGTCCAGGATCGCCAATCTCCAGAACCCAGGTCAGGGCCGTGATTTCACCTACCCCGGAGATGCTTTGCAATAATTCCACCCGCCTGCTGATCAGCGAATCTTCTCGCAGAACCTTGAGCAGCTTTTTCTGGATCGCCACAAACAGTTCCAGGTTGCTTCGGCTAAGTTTAAGCAAATCCTTGACCGAGTCCGGCACATCTTCCACACGCTCCAGCAGTTGGCCAAAATACCTCTTCCCATGCAGTTTCCGTTTGTCATAGACTGCGCCAACCTCCATCAACAACCCGGAAATCTTGTTCTTCATCTTGGAAGCAGTGCGGACAATCATGTTCCGATAACGTAAAATTCTTCGTAACTCCCGCAACTCTTCCGACATCATGGTACATTCCGGCAGCAGATTCACCCGCAGGAGGTCGGCAAGCTTCTCAGCATCGGCACGATCACTTTTCTTCTTGGCCGCAGTAATCGCCTTGAGCATCGCCGGATGGGCTACCTTCAACTCCACGGCATAGGGCTTGAGAAAATCATAGATCCAACCGGTGAACATGGTGGCTTCCATTGCGCCAACCCAAGATCCGGGAAGATCCGCGAGCCATTGCTGAAGTGCCCGACGGTCCGCCTTCACCATTCCTTGACAGACAACTCCTCCTGTGACGTCTTTGATGCAATAAGCAATAGTTTTCTTGTGTACATCCAAACCAATGTAGTAAATACTTTCCATAGGGTGCCTCCTTGTGGGTCTGACTGAGGGCGATTTATTTCGACCCTCCCGCTCTATTATGAGCTGTCCGCTACCTGGAGGCTCCCTTTATCTACTTATGCATTCAAACATGTTGAGTCAAATTTTGTATTACAAAACTTAAGATGCTGGCAAAGCATCTATACTTTTAAGCAACACACCCCTAGCTGCCAGATTGTGGCAAAATAATTACCATATTGTGACAAATTTTGTCACAATGTAGTTATATAATCCTTCCTGTTCAACCCCGAATCCCTGAATGCTCATCAATTTCTGAATCAGAAAGGTATTGATTCTTTTTCCCATTAACTGGCTTGCATTTTGCATGATGGTTGTTTGGACATAAATTTCAGATTGTTTATTTTTAAACGAAATATGAATTTGATTTAAAACACATTCAGAAATCTCATTATAGGTAAAAGCATGATCAGAATTAGGCGTAGCATGAAGACAATAAAATTGAAATCAATATTTGCCTTGATCCTGTTTTCGATCCTCACTTTCGGGTTGGCATCCATTGCCACCTCGGCAGGCACCAATATCAGCAGCAACGGTTTTGAAGACAGCTTTCCCAAAACAGCAGGCGGCTATGTTGTCTGGCAGGGAAAGGCGGGTAACGACTGGGAAATTTTCCTCTACAATGCCAACAATGGTTTCGGCCCCGTCCAGATAACCGATAATGACTACGGTGATGTCAACCCCGAAACCGACGGCAGGTATGTCACCTGGGCATCGGGAGCCGCCCCGTATGGAGAAATTTTTCTCTATGATATCGCAACGTCAACGACCATCCGGATCACCGATAATGCCCAGTATGACCACGATCCGAAGATTGTCGATGGCGTGGTTGTCTGGGTCTCTCATAGTGAAGGTGTTGATAAGATGTATGGACCCGGCGACATAATGCTTTATAACGCTGCCTATGGCTCCTATGAAAACATATCCCAGCAGATCGACCCCAACAACGAACATGACGACTATGCCTTCAGGTTTGACGGCGAACGCATCCAATGGGTACAGAATACCTCTGGAGACATGCCCAACTACGTTTATGACCCGATAACTGACTCATGGGGGCAGGTGTTAAAC
>JABDPQ010000766.1 GCA_013042695.1 Desulfobacterales bacterium
ATTTAAATTGAGTGGTTGTACGCCAGGTGTCATAAGCCAGGCGATAATCATCAATGCTCTTTTCAGTGAATGGGATATCACACTTCTCAAAGAAGCTTTCCCAACCAATCCTCTCAGCCCATTCACCAACACGTTCATACTTGTTGGCATCTTTTGCATACGCTTCGAGAATTTTCTTACAGGCTTCAACGGTTTCCGGCCAACGCGGGGTGTTGTTCGGCAAAAATGGAATAACCAGTTTGGAGAACTTAGGCGCTGACCTGGCGTTGGAAATTTTTCCACCAACGAGAATCGCAATTCCATCACCTTCAGGGTCTGCCAGAGGCATGGCAGGACACATGGTGTAGCAGTTACCGCAGAACATACAACGCTCGACGTTAACTTTAACACTCTTGATTTCCTCACCATCAACCTCAGCTTTGGCAGGCTTAACGGCACCAAGCGGACAAGAAGCGATCGCTAGCGGCAGCTCACAAACACCGGTGATGCGCTTGTGATCGATCATCGGCGGCTTGCGATGGATACCGAGAATGGCAATATCTGATGCATGTACCGCACCGCACATGTTCAGGCAGCAGGCAAGCGCGATTCGAACCTGGGCCGGCAGGGTCATGGAGGTAAAGTAATCAAACAGCTCATCCATAACCGCCTTCACCGGGCCTGAGGCATCGGTCGCTGGAGTGTGACAGTGGATCCAGCCTTGGGTATGAACGATATTGGTCACACCAGCTCCAGTACCACCTACCGGAAATTTGTTGCCGCGGCTGGCAAGATCATCCAACAGTGGTTGAACTTTATCTTTACTGTCAACCATGAACTCAATGTTGTTCCTGGTGGTAAAACGCAGATAACCGTCGCAATGCGCGTCAGCGATATCACAAATTTCACGAATAAAATTTACTGTAAGCAAACGGGCTGAGCCGACACGAACTGAATACACTTCATCCCCGGTCTCTGATTTATGCATTAAAACACCAGGCTGGGTAATTTCATGCCAGAGCCATTTACCTTTATTCTCTTTGATGACTGGCGGCATGAACTGTGAGTAATGCGGTGGACCAAGATCAGTAATGCGGCCTTCCATCGGTTTTTCCGGATTATATCCCATGATATTATTCTCCTATAATATATTAGCTAAATAAAAATAATCGCAGTGTATTCTTAGGCAGCGTGACGGGCACGAAACTCATCAACATCACGGTCAAATCCGCCTTCAACTTCTTCTTCAGCCCAGAAAACGTATGGGTTGGAACGTGGCTCTTTAACCATCTGCGGGATCGGCTCAATGCCCATAACCTTGATAAAGGTCGGCAGGCCGACGCGCTGCATGGTCTCACCGACACGCTCACGGTTTTTTCCAACTTCCATCCACCAGTCCCAGACGGTTTCAATGAACTCAATCAGCTCTTCATATTCATTATCCTTGGATATCTTCATGAACGGAACGATCAGCGTGGACATCTGGGCACCGTCAAGAATCGGAGCTTTGGCGCCGACCAATATGGTCGCACCCTGCTCAGCACCCGGACGCAGCGCTCGCGGCATGACGTTGATACAATGCATGCAGCGGGTACATTCTTTATCATCAATTTTCAGCTCACCACCTTCCATCCACATACACTCGGTAGGACACAGATCGATGACTTCTTTTTCAATACTAAAGGGCCCCCAGTCCCTGCCGCTGTGAGATCCGCCATTTGCAGGATAATTGCCGGCGATATACTCTTTGATGGCGGCCTGATCGATACGAATCTCGTCTTTCCAGGTGCCGATTACGGATATGTCGGATCGGGCAATCGCGGCAACGCAATCATTCGGACAACCGGAGAATTTGAATTTGAATTTATAAGGGAATGCCGGTCGGTGAATCTCGTCCTGATAGTGCAGGGTTAGACTGTGGCAGGTTTCCTGAGTATCATAGCATGACCATTCACATCGAGACTGTCCAAGACAGCAGGCGGGTGTCCGCAGGTTGGAGCCGGAGCCGCCGAGGTCCTGTCCCATTTCATGGGTCAGATCCCAAAAGAAAGGCTCAAGGTTTTCAGTCCTGGTGCCGAGCAAAATAACGTCACCGGTTGAGCCATGAAAGTTGGTAACGCCAGAGCCATGTTTCTCCCACAGATCCATGAGTTTGCGCAGGTTCTCTGTGGAGTAGTACTTAGACGATGGCTGGGCAACGCGAATGGTGTGAAAATGCTCAACACCAGGGAATTGCTCAGGGACATCTGAATAACGTCCAACGATTCCACCACCATAACCGAAAACACCGACGATGCCGCCATGCTTCCAGTGGGTGATCCTGTCTTTATAAGACAATTCGAGCTGACCAAGGATATCCCATACATCCGGCATAGTCTCGGCCTGAGCTTTCAGGTCGCTGACGAAGCTCGGCCAGGGGCCGCTCTCCAGTTGGTCCAACAAGGGTGTCTCATGTTTTGCCATGATTTCCTCCTTTGAATTACAGTTTTTACTTCTACCCTATCCTATTAAATATTCTTTTTACAGATCATGCATACAACAGAAAGACGAGACTACCCCTTAAATCAGGCCTTTTAACTCCTTTCTGCTCGTTCCCTCATTGGGCCTTTTCTGCATAATGAAGGGACAATATACTGAGCCGCTGAATAACAATGTAGCAGTTGAGGATATAACCGAACGTTTTTTTTGTCAACAAAAAAGGAACTATTTTGAGGCAGAAAATGAACCACTATTCACCACGTCATATTCGTCGACACCCTTTATTTTTCTAGTACCTTGAGGAACTGCTTTTCAATGGACAAACCACTTTTTTGACGACTGCTCATGGAATCCAGAAACCGTGAAGCAAGCACCTTTCCCAATTGCACACCCTCCTGGTCAAATGAGTTAATCTGCCACGAGAATCCCTGGAAAACGATCTTCGCCTCGTAAAGCGCCAGGAGCGCTCCCATCGTTTGCGGATCGAGCTTGTTGCCAAGAATTAATGAACTGGGACGATTGCCTCTAAATATTTTATTTGGATTTTCATGTGCTTGGCCCGATGCCAAGGCAACAGATTGAGCCAGGAGATTAGCCACCAGCTTCTGCTGTGATGTGGTTTCGTCAATGGTAATGTCGAGACCATATTGTGAACAGAGAAAGCCGATAAACTCAATCGGAACAATCTCTGTTCCCTGGTGCAGGAGCTGGTAGAAAGCATGCTGACCATTGGTTCCCGGTTCTCCCCAAATGATCGGCCCGGTTTTAGTCTGTACCTGTGTGCCGGCAGTGGTCACGGATTTGCCGTTGCTCTCCATATCACATTGTTGGAGATGTGCAGGAAAACGGTGCAGCGCCTGGCTGTAGGGCAATATCGCTAAAGTTGGGTAACCAAGAAAATTGTGATTCCAGACGCCAAGCAAGGCAAGAAGAAGCGGCATATTTTCATCGAGCACCGGATTTGCTGCTGCCTTATCCATCTCGTGGGCCCCACGCAGAAACTCGCCGAGCTGCTCAAAGCCCAGGGCAAAACCAAGCATGACGCAACCAACCATGGAACTCGAACTGTACCGTCCACCAATATAGTCAAACATATAAAAGGAACGAAGATAGTGATCGGGATTATCCATGGGGCTGCCAGCGCCGGTTACCGCAACGAAGTGCTTTGTTGGGTCAAGTCCTTGATCCTTAAATGCCTGTCTCACCAGCGCTTCATTGGTCAGGGTTTCAAGCGTTGTCCCGCTCTTTGACACCACATTGACCAGGGTTTCAGAGAGGTCTGTCGAGGCAAGGACCTCGGCTGCATCATCTGGATCAACGTTTGAGATAAATCTCACCGTGCGTCCATCTATTCGATACGCCTTCAGGGCCTCGTAGATTGAACGGGGTCCTAGATCAGAGCCGCCAATGCCGACGTTGATCATGGTTGTAAACGGTTTTTCCGTGCTTCCAAGAATCGTGCCATTACCCAGATCATCAAGAAATGCCTGCAATTTTTGATATTCAATCCTGGCCTGCTTTGCTGATACGGGCTCTGCAGGATGGGAGGAAAAAAGATCCCTGCTGGAAGTGTGGAGCACTTGCCTGTTTTCACTTTCCCAGCCATCAATCCTATTAATCACCGCACCTTGCCGCATTTCTTGGTAGCGTTCAACGAGGTGATGCTCGCTGGCAAAATCCTGCAGGGCAGACAGCGTTTGTGCCTCTATTCTCTGGGTAGCATAGAGCAAACGCAGCCCTGCCGATGTGCAAACCATTTTTCCTATTCTGCCATCATCTGCAAGCGCTCCGGCAGATGCCAGGTCAAATGGTTTTTTTGCCAGTGCCTCTAATTGACTCCAGGAAGAACTTTGTATAACGTCCATGGGCTCCCTCTTTAATTTTTCTTGTATGTCTTATCAGGTTGTTATTTTTTTGACTCTGCACACTCTTTTTGATCGGCTTATTACCAAACCCCAAATATACTCGAGAATAGAGGTGTAAAGAATAGACGCAGGATACGTCTATTTGCCTGAAACCATACCAAGCTCTCGACCGCGCTTGGCTTTGCCTCTCAGTTCGGCAATTATCGGACCATACTGCTGACACCCATAGATTGCCGATCCGGCGACAAAGATATTAGCTCCAGCCTGGGCAATTTCAGTAATCGTCAGTGGGCTCACACCGCCATCAACCTCAATTCCGACATCATAGGCATGCTCATCAATGAGGCTTTTAAGCCTGCTGATTTTCTCGAGTGTAGAATGAATGAATGATTGTCCGCCAAATCCTGGATTCACACCCATGAGCATGACAAGATCAATGTCGTTGAGGACATAATCTAGGACACTAAGCGATGTTGCCGGATTAAGCACAACCCCGGCTTTTAGCCCAAGCTCCCGAATACGTGAGACGGTCCGCTGCAAGTGAATGCACGCCTCAGCATGGACGGTAATCCAGTCAGCACCGGCTGAAGCAAAATCTTCAAGATACGAGTCAGCATCAGAAATCATCAGGTGTACATCAAGTGTTTTTTCAGTAACTCGCCTGGCAGCCTCCACAACTAATGGCCCAATGGTGATATTGGGGACAAAATGCCCATCCATCACATCTATATGGATGAGATCTGCTCCCGCCTCACATACATGCCTGATCTCATCTCCAAGCTTTGAAAAATCAGCCGACAGGATTGATGGTGCTATGAGTACATCTTTCATGGTTCTCCTTTGCTGGATTTGATGTGAGCTTTTGGCTGCTGGCTGTTAGCTTTTGGTTTTTGGTTTTTGGTTTTTGGCTAATTGCTAACAGTTAAAGGCTAATAGCTTCAATCTCCTCTATACTCTTCTCAGCTCATCACCAGGAAGCAGCTCTATCAAACCTTCTAGTTCAAGCAGAAGAAGCATTTCACTGATTTTTGCCGATTTCATGCCACTTCGCTCAAGGAGCTCGTCCCGGCGAATGGGATAGCTGTCCAGCAATTTAAGCAGCGCCAATGAGTCGTCGTCCAATTCGGCAGGTTGTGAACGAGTAGGTGCGTCTTGATGCTGAAATTCTCCTAGGTGAAGCGGTAAATTGTCTATAATATCATCAGCCGAAACAATCAGTGTTGCACCCTGTTGAAGCAACCAGTGAGACCCGCTGCTCTTTGCCGAATCTATCTGTCCGGGAACAGCAAAAACCTCTCGCCCTTCCTCAAGTGCGTATTGAACCGTTATCAGAGATCCGGATTTGCGTGCTGCCTCGACGACAACAACGCCATGACTGAGCCCGGCGATAATGCGATTTCTCGCAGGAAATCGAAATCCATCCGGTTTCGTTCCCAGCGCATACTCACTCACCAGAACCCCCTGTTCAATGACCTGATGATAGAGGTCCTGGTTTGAACGTGGATAGACAATGTCAAGCCCGCAGCCGAGCACCGCAATCGTGTCACCACCTCCGGCAAGACAGCCGGCATGGGCTTCGGCATCAATTCCAGTCGCCAGACCCGATACCACGATTACTTGCTTTGCTGCCAGATTGCTGGCCAGGTTAAATGCTGTCCGCCTGCCATAGCTGGTGGCTGCCCGCGAACCAACAATTGCAACAGATGGTCTATTGAGTAGATCTTTTCGACCGCGGACAAAGAGAACAGGAGGAGGCGCAACCGTTCTGCGCAGCAGCTCAGGGTAGGCACTATCATGTGCAGTTATAAGATGGGCATCGAGTTCATGAAGGCGTATCATCTCAGCTTCAGCAACTTCATCGATTAAAGATTTCTGAGCCAAAGCTTCTACGAGCGATGGTTTCACTCCTGGCATCTGCAGTAATACTGTCGCTGAGGCATCGAGGACCTCAGTTGGTGATCCCAGGTTGTTAATCAAATTCCAGAATGTTACCGGGCCAAGCCCAGGGATTAAACTCAGGCTCAACCAATCTTTTTTTTCATTTGCTTCAAGGCTCCGACTCATAAGTACGCACATATATCCGAGATAAAACAAAAAATGCCGCCCTCCATACCAATGAGAGGCAGCATTTCAATGCAGTGGGTCAAACTGAAAATCTTATGACTGAGCAAATCAGTTTTCTGTCATGAATACCCGCAGTTCCTCGATTCTTGAGGGGTGTTTGAGTTTTTGAATTGCCTGAGCTTCAATCTGACGAATTCGCTCTCGGGTAACTGCAAAGCACCTGCCAACTTCTTCTAAGGTATGGTCGCAGTCAACATCAATGCCGTACCTCATCTGCAGCACTTTCGCTTCACGCGGGGTCAACGATGACATCACCTGGTTCAGGCATTGGCGCAAACTGGCAGTCATTGAGGCATCATGAGGTCCGGGCCGATCACTATCTTCTATGAAATCACCAAGGAAGGTCTCCCCGTCATCTCCAACAGGGGTATCCAGCGAGATAGCATCTTTGGCAATTTTAAGGGCCGACTTAACCTTGTTTACCTCGGTGCCCAGCTGATCAGCCATCTCCTCTGGTGTTGGCTCACGATGTTCTTCAAGCAGAAAATCTTTTGATACCCGGAGCAGCCTGTTAATGGTTTCAATCATGTGAACAGGGAGACGTATCGTTCGTCCCTGGTCGGCTATCCCTCTGGTTATTGCCTGCCTGATCCACCAGGTGGCATAGGTGCTGAATTTATAGCCGCGATGATAATCAAATTTCTCCACCGCTTTCATGAGACCGATATTGCCTTCCTGGATAAGATCTGAAAACTGCAATCCACGATTAACAAATTTCTTGGAAACAGAAATAACCAGACGCAAATTGGCACGCACCAGTGATTCTTTGGCATGTTTTGTAATATCACGACCTGCCTCAATTTCACCGAAAAGATATTTGAGGGCCTCAGAATCCAGGCCAGCCTCACCCATAAATTGCCAATTGACCTGCGCCTCAATACTGTGCATAAACGAAGGGTCATCTTCTCTTTCAGGCACAGCGAGCTTTTGAGCTTTGACCACTTCTACCAAGACGTGACGGAAACGTTTTGAGAGTTCCTCAAGCCCTGTTGCAATTGAATTGATACATTCCTGACAGATCATTTTGCCGTCAAACAATACAGCTATTTCTTCGCCCTTATCCAAGACCTTTTGACGAAGTTCCTGATAACCGGCAGCGCCACAGCCTGTTTTGCGCAACTCCCTGAGCAGTTCCTCTCGGCGTGCATCCAGCTCAACTGCCTGCTCAACGGATGTAATAAAAGACTTCTGCTCTTTCTTGCTTATCGCTGGCTGGTTATCTGGTACACCATGGATAACCTGAAATACCTTGCGACGGCCTTCCTGAAGATCCGAGGCTAGCTCATGCAGGACCGGTAGTGCAAGTGGTGTTGAAAAAACTGCACTCTGCACCCGATATTTGCCTTCTTCCATCAATTGAGCCAGCTTTAACTCCTCTTCGTGGCTTAAAAGTGTCAGGCTACCCATCTCACGAAGATAGATATTCATTGGATCAACTGATTGTTTACCAGCCTTTGCGGGTGAGCGAGACAATCGTCTTCGATTACCCTGACGTCTGTCGCTGAAAGGACCGCTGCGACGATCTCCGCTGGTATTTCTCCTGTCTTCAGGGACATCCTCTGGAAGCATTACAGGAATAGCTTCATTCTCTGCATTAAATATACCGGTCAGATCCCAAAGAGACGGGTCATTCTCAGATTCCTGGAAGTGCTCCTCATCTGAGTCTTCGTCTTCTCCATTGCGTCCATCAAATTCATCGGCAATCATTGCACCCTCATCACTGGTTTTCTCACATCGCTTTAATCTGAAGCAGAATCATCATTGCTCCTGCAATCGATTCATTATTAGAGTATAAATCTGCTAAAATCAATAACTAACGCTTGTCTTGCAATTTTCCGTGTATTTTTTTCAGATATCAGCTGGAAGAGATTAACGTCGATAAAACAATAGAGCCACTTGTAAAACGCCCTTTTCGTTCAACCTCTACGTTATGCTTAAATTTTTATCCTCGGAATAGCAATTATATGCCTGCGGTAAAAATTTTTCACATGCCTTGACTTTGAACGAAAAGCATCATTTTGCAAAAGGCTCAATAGATTGATGGCATCAGATACTTTTGAGCTCACCGTCTACCTGCATCTTCTGCTGCAGGAGCTCACTTATCAGCTTAAAATCACTGCTTTTTTGAGCCTCAGTTATGGTTTTCATCAACTTGTCCGATTTCTGCTTTAATAACGCCTGACGTAGCCAAAGAACAATTTCCTCCAACTCTTTCTTGCTGCCGCCCTCTGTCGAAAAATCGTCTGCAGAGGTGGCACGCATCAACAAGGATGCAACCACGGTTCGTTCTTCTCCTTCCGGCAAGACCGATAGCAAATCTTCAGGTTGCAGATTGCCCCGTTTCTGCTCAAAGAGGATTTTCAGCTGCAAAAAGATAACCTCCCCAATGGTGCCGTAAAGAACCTCATCAAGACCCGCTTCACCGAGCACATTCACAAACTCAGGATTGAGTACTGCAAAAGCAATCAACCGTTTATGCGCACCATCGAGCGGTTTTAACGAAGAAGTTTTTGCCTTGTGCTCAAAAGAAGATACTAATCTTTCTGTTGCCGCCTCTGAAGTAGTCAGCTGTGCCACGAGCACTTCAGGTTCAACCCCCAATATTGTAGCAAAATGTGCTGCCATAACCGAACGCTGTAAAGGTGCCGTTGCTGCATTCATCAATGGCTTTAGCTCTTCAATGATCCTCGATTTGCCATCAAGCGACAAACCATGACGCCCAATGAGGCGGTCCAGGACGAACTCTGGTAATGTTTCGGCCTCTTCGATAAGATTCTTTAACGCTTCCAGCCCCTTCTGCTGCACAAAGGTATCCGGATCGTGCTCATCGGGAAGCAATGCAACCCGGGCGCTCACCTGCTCAGCCAGAAAATGGCTGACTGCTCGCTCAGCAGCCTTGACTCCGGCCTGATCTCCATCAAAAAGTAAAATGATTTCATCGGCCAACGGCTTGAGTTGACGCACCTGCTCACGGGTCAATGCAGTGCCAAGAGGGGCGACAACCGGATCAAAACCATGGGCAACAAGTGAGAGGAGATCAAAATTACCCTCAACAAGCACCGCTTTGCGTTGAATACGAATCGCATCCCTTTGCTGGTAGAGACCAAACAATAGCCGGCTCTTGTTGTAGAGAGCGCTATCTGGAGAATTAAGATATTTTGGATTTCCGTTGCCAACAATTCGTCCGCCAAAACCGCTGATACGCCCTCTGGCATCAAATATCGGGAAGATGATTCGATCTCTAAACCGGTCGTATGTTCCGCCCTGCTGTTTTTCTGCCAGCAAACCAAGTTCAACTGAAAGAGGTATTTCATTCTTATCCAGCCGAGAACCAAGGAAGTTCCAGCTTTCCACTTCTGCATCGGGTGCATA